>DAIQBF010000049.1:0-15342 GCA_036781305.1 Lutibacter sp. | reverse complement strand
CGGGGAAAGTAAAAAATGTTTGACCAAAGCTGTTAAAAAAGTGTCTTATTCAATTGAAGCAGCCTCGCTAAATTTTGACATTACCAAACCGCAGCCACAACTTTTCGTCACACCCGATTTTGCGCATTTAAGTTTTGTGCTCGAAGAATTTGCCAATAAAATGGCTTTGAGAACCGGCGGTTTATCAGGCCTACAAAAATTGATAAAATCTAAAAATATAGGGACTGTGGAATTGAGTACAGGCCTGCAAATTTCCGGTGTTTTTTCCAAAGTGATTGTGGATGACAACAACAAACCCATTTATGTGCAAACTGCCGGACCAACCGCTTTGGCGAGCAGGGACAAGGAATTAATTGGGCACGGAATCGATTATCACAAAGATGGATTTGGCAGTCCGCTAGGGAAATTAAAAGGAATCAACTTGGCCATTGAAGATATGTTTCCTAAAGATTTGGAGGTTTACGGAATTTATGAAGGCAAAAAAACAACCTTGCTTTTTGAAGGAAATATTAAGGTTGAAGGTGAAGTTATTACCGGTAAACGCGATTTAAAAGGGAAGATTTTACTCATTTCATTTAAAAATTGTACAGTGACCCATAACGATAAAATATTGTTCCAGCCAGCATGGGGAATTTACGATATGGCTGTGGGAAAAGACATAATTTCTGCCCATGCCGGACCGGCTTCCGTTAATTCGTTTAAGAATTTAGGGGAAGTTTCCGCGACCAAAACCCATAAAATTTCTTATTCAGAAGAAGAAATTAAGTTGCATAAAATGTATCTGGAAATCGCTGAAATGAGAAAGAGCGGTGCATTGGATTTTCAGAAAATTGCCTTAATTTTTGAAAATTTAAAAGCAAATTTCACATCAGATTGGTTATCGCCATTGGAAATATATGAACTTGTTTACCAGTCAAATACAGAAATAGAAAGTAAGATTCTGGAGTATTTAACACAACTTAAAAAAATTAAAAAGCACAAACTTCTTATCACCAACGGAATTCGACTTATTTTAAAATAGCGTAACCATAGTTACCTACGTGCCATTTTATTGAATTATCTTTGCAAAAATTTTAAAATTAAAAAGAATGGGTTTTTTCGGATTATTTGGCGGAGGAAATAGCGGCGCTTCAATTGAAGAATATTTAAAAGAAGGCGCTGTTGTTATTGATGTAAGAACGGCAGAAGAGTTTAGGGAAGGGCATGTAAAGGGCTCAAAAAATATGGTGTTAAATGCCATTCCAAACAAAGTTGCAGAGATAAAAAAAACGAATAAAAAGGTAATTGCAGTTTGCAGAAGCGGAGCAAGAAGCGGACAGGCAACTTCTTTTTTAAAGCAACAGGGAATTGACGTTATTAACGGAGGTCCTTGGCAAAATGTGGCTAAGTTTGTGAAATAAAGACAAATAACATATATAACGGAAAATAGAGGCAATCGCCTCTCTTTTTTTTAACATAAATTTAACACACGTTTAGTTCGGAAGTAAACGAACTGGAACTATTTTTGTCGAAATTTTCACAGTATGATTAATGAAAATAATTTGATGGCCGAAAAATTGGCGCTGGTTGAAGAACTTGGCGTACATTTTGGGTCTGCCGATAATTTAGCGCCTTTAGCTTCCAGGATTTTTGTTTACTTGATATTAAGTGGCCTGGAAGGCGCAACTTTTGAAGAGCTTACCGAAAAATTGGAAGCTAGCAAAAGTTCTATTTCCACAAATTTACAATTGCTTCAATCTATTGGAAGAATTACCTATTATACCAAATGCGGCGACAGAAAACGCTATTTTAAAGTTTCCCCAAACCATTTTATTTCAAGGTTAGAAGAAAAAACAGAGATGTGGACAAAAGATAAAAACAATCACCAAAAAATATATAATTATAAAAAAAAGTTGCTTGAACACAATAATAATTATGACGAAAATAATTTAAGTCTCCAATTTAACAAACAATACATGGGATTTATTGATAAAATGATCAATAATTTAACTGAATTTAAACAAAATATACTAACTATCGTAAATCAAAAAGAATAATGTTATCTATTAGAAATATCCTCAAAACTACACTTGCCATTTTGTTGGTTGTTGCTGCCGTCAGCTGTAAAAAAGAAAAACCACAACAACAGGCAAAAGGACCAATTACGCTAAATGTCCAAAAAGTTAAAAAACAAGATGCCGTAGTTTATCAGCAATATTCCGCCAATTTGGAAGGACAGCAAAATGTTGAAATTAGGCCAAAAGTAACTGGTTTTATCCAAAAAATTTATATTGATGAAGGTCAGATCGTAAAAAGGGGACAGCTTTTATTTAAATTGGAAACAGCAATTTTAAGTCAAGATGCATCAGCAGAAAAAGCCAAAGTGAATGCCGCACAGGTAGAGGTTGACCGATTGGTTCCTTTGGTGGAAAGGAACATCATTAGCATTGTTCAGCTTGAAACTGCCAAAGCCAATTTAGCCCAGGCAAAAAGCAATTACAACAGCATTGTGGCAAATATCAATTACGCCAATATCACAAGTCCGGTGAATGGCGTTGTTGGAGGCCTTCCCTATAAAGAAGGAAGTTTGGTGAGCGGTACAATTACAGAGCCTTTAACCACTGTTTCGGACACCAGAAATATGAGGGCTTATTTTTCCATGAACGAAAAGGAATTGTTGGATTTCAGCAGGACTTTCAAAGGAAATACGATGCAGGAAAAAATAAACAATATTGCTGATGTTTCGCTTATTTTAATTGATAATTCCAAGTACGAACATCCCGGCAAAATAGAAACAATTAATGGGTTGATCAACAAAAGGACCGGCAGCACAGAATTTAGGGCCGCTTTCCAAAATCCGGAAGGAATTTTAAGAAGTGGCGGAAGCGGTGTCGTTCAAATTCCATTTACAGAAAAAAATATTGTTTTGGTGCCGCAGGTTGCCGTATTTGAAATGCAGGGAAAAAAGATAGTTTATTTGGTTGGAAAAGACAATAAGGTGGCTTCGCGCGTAATTGACACAAAAGGAACCCTGGATTTGGATTTTATCGTTTCCGGCGGTATTGAAGAAGGAGATTTGCTTGTGGTGGAAGGTGTTTCTAAACTTGCTGAAGGACAGGAAATTACCCCAAATATTGTTGCGGTTAAAAAATAATCAAAGCAGGCTAAAATAACAATCCAATAATTTTTAAATTATGATAAAAAAATTTATTGACAGACCCGTTTTGTCAACAGTAATTTCCATTTTAATAACCATTTTAGGGATATTGGGATTAATGTCGCTGCCCATTGAGCAATATCCAGATATTGCGCCACCAACGGTGCAGGTAAGCGCATCATATACCGGGGCAAATGCAGAAACTGTATTGAACAGCGTTATTATTCCCCTGGAAGAAGAAATAAATGGCGTGGAAGGAATGACTTATATGTCTTCCACAGCAAGTAATGATGGCTCCGCAAGCATCAGTGTATTTTTTGAACAGGGCATAAATGCCGATATTGCAGCAGTTAATGTTCAAAACAGAGTTTCAAGAGCCACCAGTAAATTGCCTTCCGTAGTTATACAAACTGGCGTTACCACCATTAAAAAGCAAACGAGTGCCTTGCTGTTTTTCTCTTTGTTTTCTGACAATAAAGAATATGATGAAACTTTTGTCCAGAATTATGCCAAAATAAACATTGTCCCGTTATTGCAAAGGGTAAAAGGAGTGGGACAGGTAAATATTTTTGGCGCAAAAGATTATTCCATGCGTATCTGGATAGATCCCCAAAAAATGGCGATGTACAATATTGTGCCGTCAGATATTCAAGCTGCACTACGAGAACAAAATATTGAAGCCGCGCCTGGTAAATTTGGTGAAAATGCAGAGGGTGTTTATGAATATACCATGAAGTATAAAGGCCGATTTTCTCAAGTTTCCGAATACGAAAACATAATTATCAGAGCTGTCGGAAATGGAGAATTTTTGAGACTAAAAGATATTGCTAACATAGAATTAGGGGCATTTAGTTACACTTCCAAAAACATGGGGATGGGAAAACCGGGTGTTGCGGGAGGTATTTTTCAAACTTCGGGATCAAACGCACAAGAAGTTACCGATGAGGTGATGAAAATATTGGAAGAAGCCAAAAAGGATTTCCCAAAAGGACTTGATTATGTGGTTCCTTTTAACGTAAATACATTTTTAGATGCTTCCATAGAAAAAGTGGTAACCACTTTGCTGGAAGCTTTTATTTTGGTGTTTATTGTGGTATTTATTTTTCTTCAGGATTTTAGATCTACTTTAATTCCGGTTATCGCAGTTCCTGTCGCCATTATTGGAACCTTTTTCTTTATGAATTTGTTTGGGTATTCCATCAATATGTTAACGCTTTTCGCCATTGTGCTTTCTATTGGAATTGTGGTTGACGACGCCATTGTGGTGGTGGAAGCGGTGCATGCCAAATTGGACCAAGGCGCAAAATCAGCAAAAGAAGCCACCGTTTCGGCTATGAGCGAAATTACGGGCGCTATTATATCTATCACCCTGGTGATGTCGGCTGTGTTTTTGCCGGTTACTTTTATCAAGGGATCTTCCGGTATTTTTTACCAGCAGTTTGCCATTACACTAGCTATTGCCATTCTAATTTCAGCCGTAAACGCTTTGACTTTGAGTCCGGCATTGTGCGCTTTATTTTTAAAACCGCACAAAGAATCTGAACATGAAAACACCAAGCTAAAAGAGCGGTTTAAAATGGCTTTTAATACCGGTTTTGAGACCATGCAAGGGAAATACAACCGAATTTTAAAAGCATTAATGAAGCGAAAATGGATAACAGGCGTTATTTTATTATTGGCTACGGTTACTGCATTTTACTTGTTTAAAGTCACACCATCGGGTTTTATTCCTTCGGAAGACAGAGGAATTATTTTTTCCGATATTTCTTTGCCGCCGGGATCAACATTGGAACAAACCCAAAAAATTGTAAATACCTACGATTCTATTGTAAATTCCATGGATATTGTGGAAGCCAGATTGAATGTGGTTGGGTTTAGTTTGCTGAATGGCGTTAACGGGGGATCTTATGCTTTTGCCATTGTGAAGTTAAAAGATTGGAGCCAAAGAAAAGATAAAAATCAATCTGTTGATGCCGTTGTTGGACAACTTTTTGCAAAAACGGCCGGAATTAAAGATGCAAAATTGATCTTTTTTACACCGCCAAGTGTCCAGGGTTTTGGTTCTTCGGATGGATTTGAGTTCAAATTGCAAAATAAAGGCGATGATTCTTGGACAGAAATGGGAAATGTTTCCGGTCAATTTCTTCAGGAATTAAATAAAAGACCTGAAATTCAATATGCGATGACCAGTTTCAACCCTAATTTTCCGCAGTATCAATTGGATATCAACCTTGAAAAAATTAAGGATGCCGGTTTAACGGTAAGCGATATATTTAATACGCTACAAGGTTATTATGGTGGATTATATACCACCGATTTTAACCGATTTGGAAAGCAATACCGTGTGATGATTCAGGCAAAACCAGAAGACAGGGCAACGCCAGAAACTTTAAATGATATTTTTGTAAGAAATAACAACAATGAATCTGTGGCAATTAGCCAGTTTGTGAGTTTAAAAAGAATTTACGGCCCGGAATTTGTTTCGCGTTACAACCTTTTAAAATCAATTGGCATTACGGGGAAATCCAATCCTGGATACAGCACGGGAGATGCCATTAAGGCGGTGGAAGAAGTTGCCGCGCAACACTTGCCAAAAAACTACGGCTATGAGTTTTCGGGGATGACGCGTGAAGAAATTTTGGCGGGCGGACAAGCGATTTGGGTATTTTTATTGAGTTTAATATTTGTTTATTTCTTGTTGGCAGCGCAATATGAGAGTTACATTTTGCCGCTTTCTGTATTGTTTTCATTGCCTGTTGGGGTTGCCGGAGCAATCGGATTTATAAAATTGGCCGGATTGGAAAATAATATTTATTTTCAGATAACCTTAATTATGTTGATTGGTTTATTGGCGAAAAATGCCATTTTAATTGTGGAATTTGCCTTGCAGCGAAGACGCCACGGAATGTCATTGTTTGAATCGGCAATTCAAGGAGCCAAAGCGCGTTTACGGCCTATCATTATGACATCGTTTGCCTTTATTTTCGGAATGTTGCCTTTGGTGTTTGCAGGAGGCGTGGGTGCTGTCGGAAACCGATCTATCGGTACGGGAGCAGCCGGCGGTATGTTAATTGGAACCATGGTCGGTGTATTGGTAATTCCGGTATTGTTCGTTATTTTCCAAAGTTTACAGGAACTTATCGGAAAAAAACCAAGTGAAGACGATCCTGAAATTTTATAAAAATATTGAAAATGAAAAAACAACATAGATCAAAATTAGCCATTATAGTAATTTCAGCAGCATTGTTGCAGTCGTGTTTTGTGGCTAAAAATTATGAAAGCCCGGACGTTAAAACCGACAATCTTTTCCGGACGGCACAAACACTCGACAGCACTTCTATGGCTTCGGTTTCCTGGGATAAATTATTTACGGATCCCATTCTGCAGCAATATATCAACCAAGGCTTGGTAAGTAATTACGACATAAAAATTGCGCTTCAAAATTTAACGGCTGCCGAAGAAAATATGAAGCAGGGAAAAGCGGGGTATTTGCCTTCTTTATATGGCAATGCGAGTTGGTTGCGCCAAGATTTTGACAAAAGCAATTTTGACAAAAGTAATTTTGAGCAATATGAACTTTCGGGAAACCTATCTTGGGAAGCCGATATTTGGGGGAAAATAAGAAGCAATAAAAGAGCTTCGGTTGCCGCTTATTTACAGACTGTTGCGGCGCAGCAAGCCATTCAAACACAATTGGTGGCGAATATTGCTTCAACTTATTACCAGTTGTTGGCATTGGATGAGCAAGTGAAAGTGGCGGAGGAAACTTTAATTAACCGGATAGAAAGCATTGAAACAATAAAGGCTTTAAAAACGGCCGGAATTGTGAATGAAGTATCCGTAAAGCAAACCGAAGCCCAAAAATATGCCACGGAAATTATCTTGAAAGATTTAAAATACAACGTAAGAATTACGGAAAATACATTGAGTATTTTACTTGGAAATACGCCGCAAGCTATTGAAAGAGGACTTTTTGAAACGCAGAAAATAACTGCGGACATAGAAGTTGGAATTCCGGCTTTGTTGTTGAGCAGAAGACCAGACGTGGTTTCGGCCGAATTAAATTTCAGGCATTCTTTTGAACTTACAAATGTGGCCCGAAGCAATTTTTATCCTTCTTTAATGATTAGTGCTTCTGGTGGATTCCAAAGTTTGGAAATTAAAGATTGGTTTAGCGCAAACTCACTTTTTTCATCTGTTTTAGCTGGTTTAACGCAACCTATTTTCAACCAGAGAAAAGTGAAAACAGGTTATCACATTGCCAAAGCAAATCAGCAAAAAGCGTATTTGCAATTTGAGCAAACTTTATTATTGGCAGGAAAAGAAGTTTCAGATGCTATGGCGGATTATGAAAATGAATCGGAAAAATTGACGATAAGAACCTATAAATTAGATGTTTTGAAAAAGGCTGCCGCCTATTCTGATGAGTTATTGCAATACGGACTGGTAAATTATTTGGAAGTTTTAACCGCGAAAGATGGTGTGCTAAGTACTGAACTAGAATTAATTAACAATAAATACCGTCAAATGGATGCGGTTATTAATTTATACAAAGCATTGGGTGGAGGCTATTGATTTATAAAAAAAATATTATTATTAGATTTGATTGGTTTTTGTTAATGAAAAAAGAAGGGATTACAATTGTAATTCCTTCTTTTTTAGAATTTAGCATCATAGCTGTTTTCAAAGGAGAAAATTCTGTACTGCAAATCCGCCAAAAATTGTTGAGATCTTTCTAAATTTGGATTGAAAGGTTTGTGCGTCGTTTCTTTTTGGATGATTTCAAAGGATACAGGGAATTGGATTGCCTATTTTATCGATAAAGAACGGAACGAAAATAAAAACGACACCACAAACACCATTTAAAATTTATGCTTACATTTAAACTAAATACAAACCGACAAATCTTTTAAAAACTCGGTTTGTAAGCAGAAAATATTGATTAAAGAAATGACTGTCATTAATAATTCAAAAATACCTAAAATAGTTTTTATTTTGAGTGTATTGACAGCTGCCTTTTGGTGTCTAGGTCAGCTCGTCAATGTTTACTATTTCGCTGTAGTTGGGGTAATTTTTGAAATTATGTGGCTCCCGATGATAGCCTTGTTAATTATTTTACCCATACTTTCTCTGATTTATTTGGCAAAGGAAAAGTTTAATCTAAAATCACTTTTTCTATATTCCTTTCTCATTATCTTAGCGACTGTTTTATTTATGGTTTTAAGAAATTTGTATCAATAATCAATATATGAAAGGCCATAAAAATGAAGATAATTAATGCCAAATGAAATTTAAAAATTACCGCCAGTTATATTTGATTTATGCTCAAATCGGATTTAGCACAAATTAGCAAACATTTAAAAAAAATATTGCTATGGCGAAATAATTTCCAATTTCTGAGTCGTTTAACTCTCATAAAAATTCATTGTGCAACATTTTAAAAAAACATAATAATGATAAAAACCAGAATAGGAAATAAGAATGATATAGACGGAATTTTATCCCTTCAGGAAAAAAATTTATATAGTAACTTAAATGAAATAGAGCGGAGAAATGGTTTTGTGACAACGCCGTTTACGGTCAATCAAATTGAGGAAATAATTAAACAAAATGGCATATTTGTAGCAGAAAATAAGCAGGGTGAAATTGTTGCCTATGCCTTTGCCGGAAGTTGGAAATATTTTGGGCAATGGGAAATATTTAATTTTATGGTCTCTCGTTTTTCAAAATTGTCTTTTAAAGAAAATAAAATTACAACAGAGAATAGTTTTCAATACGGACCGGTTTGCATCGATAAAAATTATAGAGGAAAAGGGCTGTTAAACTTGATATTTGAGGAAATGAGAATCGAGTTTTTAAAAAAATATCCAATTTCTATTACATTTATAAATAAAATCAATGTAATTTCTGAAAGGGCTCACACAAAAAAATTGGGTTGGGAAATAATAGATGAATTTGAATTTAATAACAATTCCTATATTGAATTGGCGTTTGATATGAAAAATTCGGTTTTGAAATAGAAAAACAAGAAGCTGACAATAATGTATTAAAATAATAAGGAAAATAAATCAGTTCAACAAAGCAAAAACGCCGTATGGATTATAGAGATAAAGTTTTTTTAGCGGTATCAGAGAACCTGAGCTTTTCAAAAGCCGCTGATGAATTATTTATTAGTCAACCCGCCGTTACCAAACACATAAAAGAATTAGAGCGCAAACTAAACAGCACGCTTTTTGAAAGAAAAGGCAATAAAATTTATTTGACAAAAGCGGGAAAAATGACCTATGGTTATTTTAAAAAAATTATGCAACAATACGAGGAACTCGAATTTGAACTGGGAAGAATGAACGATACTTTTAAGGGAACACTTCGAATTGGGGCAAGTTCAACCATAGCACAATATCTTATCCCAAAAGTAATTGCCGCATTTCACAAACGCTATCCCGAAGTCGAATTATTTCTTTTTAATGGCAACTCCTTTGAAATGGAGCAAAAGTTGTTGGAAAATGAAATTGAAATAGCATTGGTAGAAAATGATTCCTCTCAATTAAATATAAAATACATCGATTTTCTCGACGACGAAATTGTTGCAGTAACCGGGAGCCAAAGTGTTTATGCAAAATTGAAATCTATTTCTTTAACCGATTTTCAGCAAATACCTATTGTTCTTCGTGAAAAAGGCTCGGGGACACTAGAAGTCATTCAAAAGCAACTGCTAAAAAATAACATCAAGTTCGACAATCTCAATATCCTAATCCATTTGGGTGGCACAGAGACCATCAAAAATTTCCTGTGTGATTTTGACGGTATTGCCCTTGTGTCGGAAAAATCAATCGAGAAGGAGTTATTATTAAAACAGATTACAAAAATCAACATAAAAGGGATTCAATTCAATCGCAAATTGAGGATAGCCTATCGGCAAGGGCATGAGGCTTTATCCTCAAAATTGTTTGCTGAATTTCTTTTCAAGTATAACTTTTAGTTATTGAACATAAGAATTTGATATTTGTTTTGATTATAATGTAGTGGTATTTTTGTCCTAAATTTTAAGGTATAAAAATATGGATCTAAATCAAAAACAAATCAGCATTATTTATGGAGTAGTGATACTTTTATGCTTTTTGCCATTTATTTCACCTGTTATCGCATTATTTATAGGTTTGTTCTTATCGGTACTCGGACTCAAATACAATAAAATCACAAAATACACCTCGTTTTCTTTGCAAGCTTCAATCGTATTGATGGGCTTTGGCATGAACCTTACCCAAGTGGTGAGTGCCTCAAAAACTGGTTTTGTTGATACTGCAATCTCCGTAATATTGGTTATGGGTGTTGGATTACTATTAACAAAACTTCTCCGTGTCGATTCTAAAACTGGCACACTCATTTCAGCAGGCACTGCAATTTGCGGCGGCAGCGCTATTGCAGCGGTCTCTTCAGTATTAAATCCCAAGAGCTCCCAAATCTCATTTTCTTTGGTGGTAATTTTTATCTTAAATGCGATTGCGCTTGTTATTTTTCCTATCATCGGGCATTATTTTAATCTTAGTCAAGAAACATTTGGAACCTGGGCTGCTATCGCTATTCACGACACCAGTTCTGTTGTTGGAGCGGGAGCAATTTATGGACCCAAAGCCCTTGAAATTGCAACCACGGTAAAATTAATCCGTGCCTTATGGATTATTCCTTTATCAATAGTAATTGCATTGGCCCAAAAAGATAAATCAAATGGAAAAATTAAAATTCCTTGGTTTATAGGGCTATTTATAATAAGTATTGTCATTGCCTATCTTTTTCCAAGCGGTCAAAATATGTTTACGGACCTTAGCTGGTTAGGTAAAAAGGGAATGGTCATCGCACTTTTCCTTATCGGTTCAAGTATCTCCTTAAAAGAAGCCAAAAATGCAGGTTTCAAAAGTTTTGTTTTAGGCGTGCTGCTTTGGTTGTTTATTGGGGTTAGTTCTTTTATTGCACTTACTGTGAATTTATAAAATTATGGAGCTTTCTTGGATAATTTTGATAGTGGTAATTGCAAGTCTTGTGAAAGGGATTACCGGTTTTGGTTTCGCATTGGTGTCACTTCCGCCATTAATGATATGGTACGCTCCAAAAGAAATTATTCCAGTATTGCTTTTATGCAATTTATTTGCTTCAATAATCATTGTTCTTCAAAAAAAAGAGCAACAATTAATAAACGGGCAATTTAAATCATTGATAATTTTTGGAGCTTTATTTACCCTTATTGGCGTAATGTTTCTTAAATATCTGCCCGAAGAATTAATGATTGTAATCCTGAGTATTTTTCTGATATTATTATCCGTTCTTTCCATTCTTGGCGTTCAATACCCAATTAAATTAACCAATCATTCATATAAAATTGTGGGTGCCTTTTTGGGTCTTTTAACGGGAAGTATTTCCGTTAGCGGTCCTCCAATGGCACTTTTTCTGCATTCGGCAAAAGTTGACAATCAACAGTTTCGAGAGATTTTTTCATGGTTCAGTATCGTTACTTCAACAGTGGCATTGACAGGATATTTTGCCTTGGGTATTTTAACGTTTAAGTCTTTTAAGATGGCATTTTTGTTTTTGCCGATACTTTTTATTGGTTCATTCATTGGTAAAAGAATAAACCACCTTATTCCCCTTGTTGTATTTAAAAAAGCTATTTTGTTTATTACATTGTTTTCGAGTATTTTTATTTTGTTGAAATAAAATATAAGAACCCCCGGTTGCCAACCAAGATGCATAAAAATAATAGCAGAGATAGTAGCCAACGCTCGAAATAAAATGTAAATTTGAGAACATTAATAAAGGATTAAAGATAAATGGCAATATTTCAGAAATCAGTAATTAAAAAACATCTGAATAATCTCGACAAAGAGCAAGTTGAAAAAGCATTCCTAAAGTTTCGAGAAAACTACACTCCTGCCAAAATAGAACACATTAAAAAACTAAAAGAAGAAGAATATCAAGATGGATTTTTAAGGGAAATCTTTGTTGACGTTTTAGGTTATACATTGCGACCTTCAGAAAACTTTGACTTACAAAGAGAATTTAAAAACCAAACCGACGGAAAAAAAGCTGACGGAGCAATTCTAAAAAATGTAAACGCAATTGCCGTAATTGAACTGAAATCGGCCAAAACAAAGGACTTGACTTTAGTTACCCAACAAGCATTTAATTATAAAAACAACCAACCCGAATGTAAATATGTAATTACTTCAAACTTTCAAAAGTTGCGTTTTTACATTGATTATTCAAACGAATACGAAGAATTTGATTTATTTCATCTTGACAAAGAGGAATTTGAATTGCTGTTTTTAATTCTCAGAAAAGAGAGTATTTTTTCAAATTTACCGCTGAAACTAAAAGAGGAAACGCAATTCCACGATCAAAATATTTCTGCCAAACTTTATAAAGATTATTCCAATTTTAAGCGAAAATTATACGACAATCTTACAATTAATCATCCTGAAATTGACAAACTGTCGCTGTTTAAAAAGTCGCAAAAATTGTTGGACCGTTTTCTGTTTATTCTGTTTGCCGAAGATAGCGGATTATTGCCGCCAAACTCTATTTCAAGAATCATAAAACGTTTTGAAATTTTAAAGGAAGAAGACTCCTACAAACCACTTTACGAAATATTTAAACAGTATTTCGGCTATATGAATGTGGGCAGAAAAGGTAAAAAGCACGGTGATGACATTCCCGCATACAACGGCGGACTTTTTTATGAAGATGAACTTTTAGACATTTTAAGTATTGATGATGACTTGTTAATTATAGAGTTGCGTAATCTTTCGGAATACGATTTTAATACAGAAGTTGACGTAAATATTTTAGGCCATATTTTTGAACATTCGCTTAATGAAATTGAAGAAGTAAGCGCGGAAATTCAAGGAACAACAACCGACAACAGCAGAAGTAAACGCAAAAAAGATGGCGTTTTTTATACGCCAAAATACATTACCCAAAAAAAAAAAAAAAATACTATTGGCACGCTTTGCAACGAAAAACGCAAAGAATTACAAATTGAAGAAATTGAGTTTGACAGAACTTACCAAGCTAAAAATGGAAAACTTTCCGAAAAAGGAAAAAATCTATTTCAAAAACTAAACAATTATAAAGATTGGTTAATCAACCTAAAAATTATAGATCCCGCTTGCGGAAGTGGCGCATTTTTAAACCAAGCCTTAAACTTTCTGATTGCCGAGCACACAACAATTGACGACATTATTGCTGAACTTACAAACGCACCTTTGCGGTTGTTTGACATTGATAAAAATATTTTAGAAAACAATCTTTTTGGCGTTGACATCAATGAGGAAAGCGTAGAAATTGCGCAACTTTCATTGTGGTTGAGAACCGCCAGAAAAGACAGAAAATTATCGAGTTTAAACAATAATATTAAATGCGGAAATTCATTAATAGATGATCCAGAAATTGCAGGAGACAAAGCTTTTGATTGGAATGTCGAGTTTAAAGATATAATGGATAATGGTGGTTTTGATGTAGTTATAGGGAATCCGCCTTATGTTGATATTAAATCGCTTAATCCCGAATTAGTGAAAGGATTGTTCAAATATTACAAAACAACTGAAAACAGAATAAACCTATATTCAATTTTTATCGAAAAGGCTTATGACTTAGTTAAACCGAATGGATTTATTTCTTTTATAAATCCTAATTCAATACTTGTTAATTCGTCTTACAAAAAGATTAGAGCATTATTAATTGATGAAATGACCAAAATTATCAAGCTTCCTGATGATGTTTTTGTTGATGCAAAAGTTGAAACAATAATTTTTGAATTAAGAAAAAATAATAAAAATGAATTCGTTGATGTTTTAGTATATCCTAAATCCGAAAAAATTGATTTTGTTGATAATTCAAGAATAAAACGCATTGAAAAGGCAGTTTGGAAAAAAGATGAAAATTTAAATTACAATATTTTTCTTTCACCTGATGGTATAAATTTATTGAATAAAATAAAACAAAACAAAACAAATGAATTAGGTGAAATATCTGATTTTTGTTTGGGAATAACACCATACGATAAATATCAAGGACACTCTCAAGAAATAATAAAATCACGTGCATTCCATTCTAATGAAAAATTAGACTCTACATATAAACCATTAATTGCCGGTGAAAATATTTTAAGATTTAATGTTACAAACCAAATTCGTGAATACATAAAATATGGTGATTGGTTAGGCGCTAAGCGTGAGGAAAGATTTTTCACAAGTCCTCGTATTATTGTTAGACAGATTGTTTCAGGAAAACCACCAAGAATTTATGCAGGATTTACTGACGAAGCACTATATTTTACTCAAATTGGATTTTCAATTATTCCCAAAAAAGTCGAAAGTGCCAAGTACCTTTTAACTATAATAAATTCTAAACTCATTACTTACTATCATAAGTACAAATTTCTTGATATTGAAAAAGATTTATTTCAAAAAATATTAATTGCTAACTGTAAGCAACTACCAATTGTAATTATCTCAAAAGAAAACCAACAACCATTCATAGAAAAGGCTGATAAAATGTTGGATTTAAATCTGCAATTACAAGAAAAAGGCAAACGTTTCATCAAAAGGGTAAGTGATAATTTTAAATTAGAAAAAATAACTAAAAAATTAGAAGCGTTTTACGAAAATGAATTTAAAACTTTTATTGCTGAACTCAAAAAACAACAAGTGGTATTATCGTTAATTCAACAAGACGAATGGGAAACCTATTTTACTTCTTATAAAACAGAAATAAACCAAATCCAAACTGAAATTAATAAAACAGACAGAGAAATAGACCAAATGGTTTATAATCTTTATGAGTTAACAGAAAATGAGATTGCTGAAATTGAAAATGCCATTAAATAAAAAGCAGTTATATTTGATAGGATAAAATAAGTTAGCTACAAGTCCGAAAAAAATGAAAGAAAGAGAAATAGAAAATTTAATTGCTACAAACGATAAAGATAAATTAAGTTTCTATTTATCAAATATTATATCAAAGAGTAGAGATATTGAAAGAGAAAACAATAGATTAGGAATAATGATATTGATACTAATCTTATTATTCTATCTGATTGATTATACAAAGGTTGAAAGTCTAAATATCGGACCGATTTCAATTAAAGATTTAAATTCAATTAAAATATTTATACCACTCGTTTTCGCCTTTTTGATTTTACGCTATCAGAT
>DAIQBF010000048.1:0-15355 GCA_036781305.1 Lutibacter sp. | reverse complement strand
TTTCATCTGTTTTTTTTTTATTTTTTATTGGTACAGCTGCAGCCTGCCTATCGGCAGGTAAATTCGCTATTAATCATTTCTCTGTGTATCAAAATCTGTTGTGCTTGTTTCATTTTTTCAAAATTTATGCGTAATTTTTTGAGCTGTAATTTCTATTTTCGACAAGGCTTTTCCAATAGTGGCCAATTTATTTGAATGAAGCGTATTCTCTAAATAGGGAAACATTAACTTTTCTTCAAACCTAAGGTAATTTTCTGATAATTTTAACGCCAATTCACAAGTGTCTTTTTTTAAAGTTCCGAGTTGCTTAATAAGATGTCTTGTCTGTTCATGTTCTCCCATAAATATTTTTTTTGTTTTAGTTTCAGCTATTAAATGAGGAAACATATCATCTTTTTAAAATCCTCCTCTTGATAAAGCGATACCCAAGAAAGCGATTGCTAAGGCCAGTAGCAAATTAAGCATCCCAGTCCATCGGGCCATTAGCTTATATTTATGATTGCTTGTCTGTTGCATTTCATTTATTGATTTTATGCCATAATAAAAATCATGAATTCCGGCAATAAGCAACATTAAAACAAAAAGACCTAATTTTATGCCCAATAATTTCCCATAATTGCTGTTGGTAAAAAAATCCAATGTAAAAGGCAAACCCCTAAAATACATATTTAAAAATCCGGTAATAAATAATATTATGATTGAAATCCAACCATAAAATCGAAATTTAATTCCGGTTTTATAAAGCAGCAATATACGATTGGGTTGTTGTTTAATGCCCGGCACCAATATAAGTGGGATAAAGAGCATTCCGCCTATCCAAAATGCTGCACAAATTACATGGATAAAAACCGATATTAAATATACAGTGCTCATGCTAATTCAACCACTCTTTTTTCCGTTTGAATTACTTTGGGAAAAAGAATGTTATTTTCTAAATGAACATGTTTCTCCTTGCAAACTTCATTAGGCGATTTTTTACTTCCACAAGAAAAATCGAGGCCAGATTTGCCCAAAACTGCTGATTTTCTATAATCGACAGCCGCAAGTTCTCCTAGTGTCGTAGTCTTTTCTCCAGTAATTAATTTGCTGATTTTAACTTTCCAAAAATCGGGTTCTTCCAATAGATATTCCCAATCGAATGCTTGTCCTCTTTCGTCAATCATATTTTAATATAATGGTTTTGGATTGTGATTATTGTGGATAATGAAAGATTCTCCTTCTTTTAAATCAGCAAATTTTTGAAAAATTGTTGGATGTTTAAGTCTTGGTTCGATTTGCGTTACGTCTAATATTTCCATAATTATTAATTTTTATGACTGTTTAATATTATTTATAATGCAAAGATATACAATAATTTTAATAGTGGATATTTTTGTCTTTTATATTTTTAATCACAAGAATTATTTAAAAAACTTTCAATTTTTATGCTGATTAATAATCAGGGGTGAAAAAGAGCAGGGGAATTAGAGGTTACTTTATTAATTTTTTTGTAGAAATATTATCTTGAAGGAGTTTGATTGTCGAAATCATTTATAAATGCAAAAAAGTAACATAACAATACCTATAACTACCAATAATTTATTTAAAAAGGCTAATTTTTTATCAAGCAAGGCCATTTTATTTTCGCTCTGCTCTAATAGAAAGGCAAAATCATCTAAATCTTTTTTCATTATTTAAACTCCAAATATTTGTGGGGGGAACAAATAATAATTAATTAATTGTTAAAAATTTTGGGGTTATTTTGGGTCAGGGGTTTTTAGCCAAACTTTTTGGGTGTTTTCATGTTCTCGTCCATTTCCTTTTTTAAATCTACTGCCTGTATGTAAATGGAAATTTTGCTTCTTATAAAATAGAGAATGACCATCACTACAACTGTAATTGGCACAGCATAAATAAATTCTACTTCATCATAATATTGCTCACTATCATTAATAATTGAAATTAATTGGAACAAATATACGGAAATGGGAATGCTAAGTGCATGTACCCACCAATGTTTGTTGGTGATAAACCAAATAATAAGAAGCAACAATGGGACAAATTTAGCGAAAAAAGAGTAAATATAAGTTTGAACATTTGGGTAATAACCCGCTTTTAAAGTACCAAAAAAAGTTATTATGTTTTGAGCATCAGGGTCAAAACTTCTGTACATGTATAAAAGATATGGGGTTGATATTATAAGTAAAATTATTAAACTACTTATCAATAATGATGTTCTTTTGTTATTTTTCATTAATTAATTAATAGGGGTTATTTTTTCAAATATATAATAATATATTTTAATATACAACTCTATTGTAGCTCAAAAACCACAATAAATTACTTATTGTGGTTTTACCTAATTTTAAGATATAGAAATGTTTGCTCTGGATAATTATTATCCGTTTCTTGGAATATATGTATCCTTTTTAGCGATAGCTTGGCTATCTTTAGATGTGTAGCTTAAAACTGTTATAGCTATGAACCCTGCTACAAGTAGCAATCCGAAAATTAATTTCAATTTTTTCATTTTTAGTAAGAATTAAATGATTAGTAAGAACATCAAATATATAATAAAACTTACATACAGACAATAAAAACCCTCCTAAATTCTAAAAAATTTTAGAAAAAAGGGGTTCTAAAAGCTATTTTTCCCTTATTTTACAAGGCATGAGCCGTAAGTAAAAAAGTTCAAATACTTCAAAATTTTACCAAATAAAACTTCTATTTTGGAGATTTTAAAAGCTAAAATCGATTTTTAAGCGATAAAAACGGGTATTTTTATCGTGAAAATCAACTAATTGCAAACCCTCTCCGTAAAAATTTGCAATCCTAGGGACGCTCTTATGCAGCAAATGTAAAATAAAGTTTTCGGATACACAACATATTTTGCTAAATATTATAAAAAAGATGCATTTTGTTTATAAAACCGTGTAGTTTGTTAGTGAAACTCAATTTTGAGAAGTCTATAAGACGCACTAAGAATTGAATTTGAACTAATCCCGCTTTTTCAGCGGGATCTTAGGTTTAACCCTCACACTGGTGACTGGCGCGAGCGTCACGCTCGTGCTTTTGTTAGCTGTTAAATTTGCGCAGTCACGAGCTGGAAGCTCGCGCTCAATGTCATTAAGTTAAGACTTTAACGTCTTTATTTTGTCATTCCGAGGTACGAGGAATCACATCATGTTAAGCTATTTAATGCGATTCCTCCTTTGTCGGAATGACAAATATTCCCTTAACTTAATGACATTGCGCTAGCGATTGAGTTTGATTTGATTCTAGAAATGAACTTCGGACTTCGGACTTCGGTCTATTTTTTAACTTTCCAACTTACTTAGCATAAACAGTAGCTTTGTTGCCTCTTGAAAATCCAATCAGACAAATACCGAATTCTTTTGCAAAATCTACAGATAAAGAGGAGCAGGCTGACACTGCCACCACAATTGGGATTTTAGCGATAAATGCTTTGGAAATAATTTCATAGGAAACCCTGCCGCTCACAAGCATCACAAAAGATTCCTTTAATTGATTTGAATTTAACAATTCGCCAACCACTTTATCTACTGCATTATGTCTTCCAATGTCTTCTTTTAAAGAAATTATTTCATAATTTTTATTAAAAATTGCCGCCGCATGTGAGCCTCCGGATATTTCAAAAGTTTCTTGTTTCGATTTCATTTCAACAAACATTTCTTCTAACTTAGAAATGTCGAAAATAATATTGTTAATTAATTTGGCACCGCTATGGTTAATGTCTTCCAATTTTTGTTTTCCGCAGATACCACAGGAAGATACCGACAGTAAGGTACGTTTGTTTAAATATCCTTTTCCGAGGTTTTTTTTAGGAATTGAGGCATTTAATATTGAAAATCCGTTGTCGCGTTTCTCAAGGACTTCAATGCTTAAATTTTCTTTACCTTTATAAATATCTTCCGCATACAGCAAGCCTCTGATCAATTCAAAATCGTCTCCAGGCGTTCGCATCACCACTGTGTAGGGTTCTTTATTTATGTTTATTTGCAAAGCGGCCTCAACCACCAAAGCATCGGTTACTTTTTGCGGAACTCCGTCAGTAAGTTGTAAACCTTCATAGTTTAATGTCTGCATTCTTTTTTAATTGTAAAGTTGAAAGTTAGAAGCTGGAAGTCCGAAGACCGAAGTCCGAAGTCTGAAGGATAAAGAAGTGAAATCCAAAATTCAAAATTTAAAATTGTTTAATTGTTTAATTGTTTACTCGAAATTCAAAATCCATTTTACATAATACAAATTCCTTTTTTGAACTTCTGTCTTCGGACTTCCGTCTCCTTTCTCCCGACTTCTGTCTCCCGTCTTCCGTCTTCCGACTTCGGACTTCCGACTTACGTTTTCGAACTTCCGACTTCCGACTTCCCTTAATTCAAACTTTTTCAAAATCAACGGCAACCACTTTGTATTCCGGAGTCATTGTTTCTTTGTCTCCAACGCTTCCTGTAATCAGATTGATAAATACTTCAGGATGATGGAAAGTCGTTCTTAAAACGCCTCTTTTAACCGATTTAGCGTACTTTATAGGAATGTTAACGCTTCCTCTGTCGGAAAACAGCCTAACCATTTCATTGTCTTTAATTCCTTTGTCCAAAGCGTCTTTCGGGTGCACTTCCAAAATGTCTTCTCCCAAGATGATTTGATTGTCGGTTCTGCGCGTCATGGTTCCCGAATTGTAATGTTCTAGTTCGCGACCGGTTGTCAATATAAAAGGATAAATTTTTCCGTGGGAAACAATTTCTGGGGATTCTTCAAAATCAAAATGGTGAAAAGTGCCTATTCCTTTTTTGAAGTTACCGTTGATATGCAGCATTTTAGTGTCGGTGCCGTCTTCTTTTATTGGCCATTGCAATCCGTTTTCACCCAATCGTTCCCAAGTTAACCCCTTCATAAAAGGTATTACATCCGCGATTTCTTCAATAACTTTTGCGGCATCATAGGTCAAACCAGTAGGTTGGTTGTATCCCAATCTGCCCATAATATCTATAATAATTTGTCCGTCGGGTTTTGTGTTTCCTATAGGCTCAATCACTTTATTTACACGTTGAACACGGCGCTCACCATTGGTGAAAGTTCCATTTTTTTCAAAATAGGAAGAAGCCGGCAACACCACATCCGCCATTTCTGAAGTCGCGGTCATAAACAATTCCTGCACCACAATCAATTCTAATTTTCCGAACGCTTTAATGCTGTGATAAGAGTTTGGGTCGGTCATAATAGTGTCTTCACCAACAATATAAAGCGCTTTAATTTTTCCGTTGATGGCGGCATCCAGCATTTCAGGAATTTTTAATCCAACACTTTCCGGCATTTTTTCAATCCCGTATTTTTGAGCATAATATTGTTGAATTTCAGGTTTGCTAATATCCATATAACCAGCTCCTTGGTGTGGTTGTACGCCCATATCTGCAGCACCTTGAACATTGTTTTGTCCGCGCAACGGATTTAAGCCAACGCCATTTCGGCCAACATTTCCAGTCATCATCGCTAAATTGGACAATAACATGACCGTTTTACTTCCCTGAAAATGTTCTGTAACGCCCAAGCCATGAAATTCCATCGCTCTTTCTGCTGAGGCATATGCAATGGCGGCATCTCTTACCAATTCCTTAGAAACACCTGTTAGTTTTTCCAATTCATCCATGTCCAAATGGGCCACATGGCCTTTAAATTCCTCATATTTTTCGGTATGCGTGTCAATAAAATCCTGATTCACCAATCCTTCTTTAATAATATAATGTGCAATCATATTTAGAATGGCGACATTGGTTCCTGGTCTGATTTGAAGAAAATGAGTAGCCAAATCTGCCAAATTTGTTCTGATTGGGTCAACAACTATGGAAGTGACACCCTTCATAAAAGCCTGCTTAATTTTAGCGCCAGTTACTGGATGGGCTTTAACAGGATTTGCCCCGAAAATAAAAATAGCATCGGCTTGTTTTAAATCTTCTATAGAATTTGTGGCAGCACCAGTTCCAAAAGCTTGCTGCATTCCGAAGGCAGTAGGTGCATGGCAAACCCGTGCGCAACCATCAATATTATTGGTTCCAACGGCTACACGAATCATTTTTTGCATAAGATAATTCTCTTCATTGGTGGCTCTTGACGAGGAAATTCCACCAATGGCATCTGCGCCGTATTTATTTTTGATTTCAATTAATTTTGATGTGATAAAATTGTAGGCTTCGTTCCAAGTAACCACTTCAAATTTGCCATTCTTTTTAATCATAGGTTCTCGCAACCTATCGGGATGGTTGTAAAACTGAAAAGCAAAACGACCTTTTAAACAGGTATGGCCCTGATTTACTTCGGCGGTTTCAGGAGCTTGAATTCCCCTAATTTTTCCGTCGATAACTGAAACGTCTAACTGACAGCCAACGCCGCAATAAGTGCAAGTTGTACGAACGGTTTTATCCGGAATTAAGGTTTTTGTTTCGAATTTATCTGTTAAAGCTTCGGTCGGACAAGTTTGAACGCAGGCGCCACAAGAAACGCAGGCCGATTCATTGAAAGTGGTGTCGAATCCTTTGATAATGTTGGTTGCGAATCCGCGACCTGACATGCCCAAAATCATTTCTCCCTGGATTTCTTCACAGGCTCTCACGCATCTAAAACAGTTGATACACTGTGATAAATCGGATTTTATATAAGGGTGCGCCCTATCTGGCTCAATATCTAAATGATTCTTTCCTTGTGGATAACGAATATCTGGAATTCCGATTTGAGCAATGGTTTCCTGAAAAGGTGTTGCTTTTTTACCTGTGGAAGGAAAAATTTTATCTGCAGGATAATCGGTTAGCACCAATTCGACAATATTTTTGCGAAGACGTTTTATTTTTTCTGTGTTTGGGTAAATATGCAATCCTTCAGAAATAGGGGTGTGGCAAGAAGCCATCGTTTTTGTTAACCCGTCTTTTTCACGCGCCACTTCAACCGAACAAACCCTGCATGAACCAAAATTTTCCAATCGGTCATCCTGGCACATCGTTGGAATGGCATTTTTATTTTCTTCAATTCTTCTGACAAATTCCAACATGGTTTCCCCTTGCAAAAATTCGTGTTCGATGTTGTTTATAAATGCTTTCATGATTTTCGTTTTTTTAACCGCAAGGTTTCTGAGTTTTTATAATTGTCATTTTAGATATGTACTGTATTTAGGTATTTTCTCTTTTTACGTCTTTGTGAAATAACTTTTTAATTCTTTTTGGATATCCAGTTAGTTGTTATTACACGGAGATTCACAAAGAATCACTAAGATTCACAGAGATTTTACAGTACAAATCTTTTGATACCTTCCTTTAAAAGTTTTACATTAAAATTCAATAATAAACCTAATTTATAATTTCCTAGTTTCATGTATGTTAATATTTGAGCCGTATGCACATCATTTAAAAACTCTACTGTTTTTAATTCAATAACCACTTTATTTTCAACTAATAAATCAATTCTGTATCCGTGATTCAATTTAATATCTTTATAAATAATTGGCAATGCTATTTCTTTTTCAACCTTTAAATTGTCATTTTTTAACTCATAAAAAAGACATTCTTGGTAAGTAGATTCCAATAATCCCGGTCCAAGTTCCCTATGCACAGCTATTGCTTTTCCAATAATAACACTTGCTATTTCATTTTCAGTCATTTTGCTTTGTGAATCTTTGTGTTCCTCGGTGTGTCTTTGTGTAATAATTTTTAAATACTATTTGAAATATTCCTTCAACTCATCCTCAAAATATTGCAATGCATTTTTTACTGGCAACGGAATACCGCCACCCAACGCACAAAGTGAACCTATTTCCAAGGTTTCCAATAAATCATCAAATAACTGACGGTCAATTTTATAATCTTCTTGTTGCGCTTTTTGAAGCATTTCCATGCCTCTGAAAGTGCCAATTCTGCATGGATAGCATTTTCCGCAGGATTCATCCGCAGTGAATTCCATTAAATGTTCCAAAAATTGAATCATAGGAAAATCTTTTGGAATGGAAACAACACTTGCATGACCCAATAAAAATCCGTTGCTGCTCAACGACTCAAAATCCAATGTTAAATCCTTAATTTTCTCAGAAGGCACAATTCCGCCCAAAGGCCCTCCAATTTGAAATGCTTTTATGTCCGATTTTAAGCCATGTCCAAATTCATCAAAAACAGTTTTTAAGGGCGTTCCCATTTCAATTTCATACATTCCCGGCGTATTGAAAAAGCTGTCCAACGACACCAATTTTGTTCCGGTGGATTGTTTTGTTCCCAATGCCGCATAAGCTTCACCGCCATTTTTTAAAATCCAATGAATGTTCGCAAATGTTTCCACATTGCTCAAAACAGTTGGTTTCCCAAACAAACCGTATTGTGCTGGATAGGGTGGGCGAACGCGAACTTCCGGGCGCAAGCCTTCAATAGAACTCAATAAAGCGGTTTCCTCGCCGCAAACATAAGAACCTTGTCCGCGAATAATTTTGAATTTAAAATCCCTAATTAGGTTTTTTTCTTTTAATTCAGAAATTGCTTTGCTCACAATTTTGATGGAATCTGGATATTCTCCCCTGATGTATAAAACACCCGTATTTGCGCCGACAGTCAACCCTGCCATATACATTCCGAAAAGCACTTTATGCGGCTGATGTTCCATCAAATACATATCCGAATATGCTCCGGGATCGCCTTCATCGGCATTGCAGACAATGTATTTTTGGGTGTCATCCTGAGCGGAGTCGAAGGGCTCTTTTATAACGGCATCCAACTTAAACCAAAACGGGAATCCTGCACCGCCGCGACCGCGTAAATTGGATGTTTTTATTTCTTGAATTACCTGTTGCGAATTTTTTTTATGAACTTCAGCCAATTGATAAAATGCGGTAATATCTTCAATTTCAGCGGTTAAAATAGGAGTGGTGTTACAAGCAATATTGTATTTATTTTCTTGATGTTTCTTATTGTCGATAATTGAATTTAATTCATTTTCGCTGTGCGCCGAATAGGTATTATCATTGTACATAAACGCATTGTTGGTGTGGCAACGACCAACGCAGGCAGCATTTCCGATTTCCTCTTTGTCAAAATGATCTTCTAAATTTTTATGAAGACTATTTTGGGTATTTGCAACCATGCAAGCCGTTCCGCTGCACACATGAATCTTTTTGTTCCGATTGCTTTCTCTAGTGAAATCATAAAAAGATGCGGTGGCCGCAACCACGGAATCATCGATCATAAACCGTTTTGCCAGTTCCTGAAAATCAGACTTTAAAGCGTTTTTATGTGATAAATCTGCGATATTTTCGAACAGGTTATCATTTAATTCCTTTCTGTATGATAACGAGCGGATATTTTTATTTGCCATTTTAGTGAGTATAAAAAGCTAAAATTACTAAATTTTAATGATTTTTGCTAAAACAACTTTTAGTTTTATACTTTCTCACAAATGAGCACCAGATGCTTGTTGTTTATGTCTGTTGTAAAAAAAAGGTATTGATTTCCGCCATCTTTTAATCCGGTTTTTTTCCGAATTTGAGCTACGGTTTCGGGAAAATTTCGAGTGGTAATATTTGCTTTTTTTGAAGGAATTAACTGTTGTAATTGCTTTTTGTTGTAAGAAATGCAATTTTTTATTTCAAATTTCCTTCCGGGAAAATCGGTTAATTTATTTGAAGTGTATAAATGCGAATGTTGGTGTAATTTATCAATTTTAAACTGCGCCGAAATTTGTTGAAAAGCGCCTGCTTTTAAAATTGCGGCATTGGGTTCATATAGATATTTTTTTGGCTCGGAAAAAGTTGGTAAAATAGCTTCATTTAAGCTAAAATTAAATTTTTGGATTTCTTCTTTATTGAAGTTAATTGTATTAATGTCAATGTTTTTCGTGCAATTTTTCTTCAACAAAAACAACAATTCTTTCACTTCATTTTCAATGGCAACCACATGAATTTCTTTTACAAATTGTAACTCATTTACGGCACTTGAAATGTCTAAAATAGGAGAGACTTTAAGCAGAATATGATCCGTTTTTTCAAACAATAAATTCAGATTTTCCGGAATATTCGGCAAGCAGTCTTCCAATAGAAATACTTTTCCTTTGGCATCATTTCTACGCGAAGGATCTGCGTAAATCCAATCGAATTTTTCTTTAGAATTTTTTATAAATTCAATGCCGTCACCAAAATGAGTTTCAACATTTTTAACTTTTAACCGTTTGAAATTATGGATTACAATTTTCGACAATTCCTCGGCAATTTCACAATGTGTTATTGATTTAACTTTTTGTGAAAAAAAGTAAGCATCAACGCCAAATCCACCCGTAATGTCGATTAAAGTTTCTCCTGAAACCAAATCTGATTTATACTTAGCAGTAATTTCTGAAGAAGTTTGTTCAATATTCAGTTTGTTGGAATAGTAAATGTTTTTTGAATTAAACCAAGTGGGCAATTTTTTTTCACAAGCGTTTTTTGCCAGAATTTGCGCTGCAATTTCCTGAATCGAAACTTGTTCAAACGGACTTCCTTTTAAAATCAGTTTTGTTATATCCGAATTTAAATTTAAATTGATAAAATTTTGGACTTCTTTATTTAAAATTTCCTGATTCAAATTATTGCTTGCTTAATTCGACGAGTTTACCAATGGTTTTCCAGTTTCTTGTGGTGGCGGTAACTTGTAGTTTTTTTTCAAATAAATTGTTGTTTAATTTTGTGTTTCCATAACCATTTGGACAATGTAAATAAATGGTGTTTTCAATTATTTGAAATTCATCATCACCTGTTTCTTTTAGTTCTTCAATAGGTGGAATTCCAGCTAAATCTGGTTTCTTATTTAATAATGTAACATGTAATTTTGAAATATCCATAGATGGATTTTTTTCAAGAAATGGATTTGAATTAAAAACAGTAATCAATTCATTTTTGGTTAATATCAGCACCTTAATAGCGTGTCCAAAATGTTTTGAAATGGCTGAAATTATGGTGTCCTCAATAAGAATGGGTTCCTTAATGTTAGACTTAAAAATTATATTTCCGCTTTGTATATAGGTAGAAATCTCTTTATAACCTAAATCTAAAAAAAGTTGCTTTAATTCGGTCATTTTAATTTTATGGTGACCAGATACGTTTATCCCGCGCAAAAGTGCAATATAAGTTAACATAGTTATTGAGATTTAATCTTTTTTATAGCCTATTTTAATTCTTGGTTTTTGGTTTTCTTTCTTCTCTATCAGTTCATCTAAATAGCTAAATACAAGTTCAATATTTTTATTTTGATGGGAGAGTTTCTTTTTTATTTCCTCAATTTCGAGTTTTAAACTTAAATTATCTGTGAACATTTGTCTTATCTTTGTAAATACCCTTATAATTTGAATATTTACTTTTATGGCAGTTTGGCTGCTTAAAACACTTGATAACATAGCTACACTCCTTCGGCTACGCTCAGGACAGGCCTGTTCGGTAAAAGCCATAGGCGCATAACGAGTTCCTCCCCATTTTGAGGTGCCAAATTGGCTCCTCAAGTTTTCGAATTCAATTTTGGAGAGTTCAAACATAAAATCTTCGGGAAAACGTTCTATGTTTCTGCGAACCTGTCTTTTTAACTGTTTGGTTTCTACTTTATAGAGTTCAGCCAAATCTTCATCCAACATAACTTTTTGTTCCCTGATTAAATATATTTTATTGGTAATTATTTCATCTGGAATCATAATTTCATTTTTCATAATGCAAATTTTTTATTGTAAATTTAAGGTTTAAATATTAAAAACAAAAAAATTATCGCTAATTTATACAGGCTTAAATTTATCTTAACAGCATTTTTTAAAATCGTAATTCGCAATTCGTAAAACGTAATTTATCTTGCGTAATGGAGTGTAGCGGAAATACTTTTTTGAGGTTTTTCCTCTCGCTGGTGCGAGCGTCCCGCTCGTACCCAATAACACTAGTAACCTGATTTTTTTGGAGCTATACACAATTGCAAATAAAGGAAATAAAAAATCCCTAAAATTACTTGTAGTCACGAGCGGGACGCTCGCGCTCGATGTCATTAAGTTAAGGGAATATTTGTCATTGCTTCGCCAGTTCGCTATCGCTCGTGCCCGACAAAGGAGGAATCGCATCAAATAGCTTAGCATAATGAGATCCCTCGTACCTCGGAATGACAAAATAAAGACATTAAAGGCTTAACTTAATGACATTGCGCTCGCGCTAGCGGAGGCTAAAAGCAAGAAAAAATTATAAAAAAACGCCGAACCAAAAAATTTAACCGCAAAGCACGCAAATAAAAACCGCAAATCGCGCTAAAAAGTTTTAAGTCTTTTAAATTCTAATTTCATAAATCATCTTGTGTATTCTATGATTAAAAGCAAGTAAAATATTAAAAACCAAATCCAGAATCTAAGATTTCTTATTCTAAAATCGTAAATCAGCTATCGTAATTTAAGCTGCGTTAGGGATTGCAGAGGAAATCCCGGCGTTGCGAGTTTATGAAGTAATATATTCAACAGATTGCCACGCTCCGCAATGACGGATTGCAACGAAAAGCCCGACCCGCAGGGGAACGCCCACCAAAAGGGCAGGCAAGCCCAAAATATAATTTTATAGCTTCTTGTTTTAAGAATCTGGTTAAACTTATAAATCTTTGGTCATTAATTTTACAATTTTGTTATCGGCCAAAAATGCTTTTAAAATTACTTTTATGGCAGTGTAGGTTGGCACGGCGATGATCATTCCTGTGATGTCAAATAAAATTCCGCCAATGATGATTATTAAAAATATTTCCAATGGATGTGATTTTACACTATTTGAAAATATTAGGGGTTGACTTAAAAAATTATCAATAAGTTGGGCGAAAACATATCCAATCATCACGTAAATGGTGGTTGGCAATATTTCTGTTTGAAAGTCTTGGGCCAAGTTACTGCTCATTGTTAAAAAGAGCATTAGAATTCCTCCAATTAATGGACCAACATAAGGTATTAAATTTAGTAATGCACATAAAAAAGCGATTACAATGGCGTTTTCAACGCCGAAAACTAATAAAAAAGTAGTATAAATTATAAATAGAATTGTAATTTGAAAAACCAAGCCAATAAAATATCTCGACAATAAATGGTTGATTGACATTAAAGAGTTTTTCAGTTTTTGCTCATTCTTGTCATTAACCCATACATACAAGGAATTTTCCATAATATGCGTATCTTTCATGAAGAAGAAAGTGATGAAAATTACAGAAAACAATCCAATACTTAAGCTTCCTATGGTTCCGATAACGGCATTGAATAAATCGGGAATAGCTTTAACATTTTTAAACAAATCGGCATGTTTTAATTCGTCTAAAATATCGATATTACGCATTAAAAAGTAATCGTTAATCTGATTTAATAAATATTCAAAATTTATTTGAAGTTTTTTAATATTTAACAATGATAAATTTTCGCCCTGCTTAATGATGAGCGGAATAAACATACTTATTATTCCAGCTAAAATTCCTAAGAATAACAGTATTGTGATGATAACAGCCAAGGTATTTGGGCATTTCAGCCTTCGTTTTAAAAAGTGAATAATTGGACTTCCAATTAACGCAATAACGATTGAAATTGCTATATAAGCGATAACCGATTGCACTTCATACAAAAAGTAAAGCAGCAATAAAACGCCTGTAATAATGGCTATTGCTTTTAAAATTCCGTAGGTTATTGTATTGGAATTCATTTTTTATCTGTTTAACTGTTTAACTGTTGAATCGAGTAATTGTTTTACTGCTAACTGAGACTGCCAACAGCATACTATTTATATTTGTTTAACTTTTTAATGATACTTTCAATGAATTTTATATTTACATTTTTATCAATTGTCAATTTCCCCCTTTGGGGGTTAGGGGGCTTTAAAATCCCACGGCTTTATCATCGCCTCTGTAATCCGCGCCGCCTTCCAATTTTCCGTTGGGCAAACGTAAAATAGCATCAACTTTACCCAAAATTACGGTATTTTCCTGTTTAATTTGATATCCTTTTTCCTGTAATTGATTTACCAGCAAACTGTCAAAACCATTAGGTTCCATAGTAATTACATCCGGAAGCCATTGGTGGTGAAATCTTGGGGCATTTACGGCATCTTGCATGCCCATTTTAAATTCATAAACATTTAAAATAGTTTGCAAAACAGATGTTATAATAGTCGATCCTCCAGGAGAACCAACCGACATATAAAACTGGTTGTTTTTTTCAACAATTGTGGGTGTCATGGAGCTTAACATGCGTTTTTCGGGCGCAATGGAATTCGCCTCAGCACCAATTAATCCAAACATATTGGGTACTCCCGGTTTTGAACTGAAATCGTCCATTTCATTATTTAAAAAGAATCCGCCCTCAGAAACAAATACTTTTGAGCCATAAGCGCCATTTAAAGTGGTGGTTGCCGAAATTGAATTTCCATACTTGTCAACAATGGAATAGTGCGTTGTTTCATCACTTTCATAGCCAACAATATTCCCGTGTTTTAAAGTTGAAGAAGGTGTTGCGCTGTCCCAAGAAAAATTCGCCATCCTGTTTTTTATATAGTTTGATGAAATTAATGTGTCAATTGGAATTTTCACAAAATCAGGATCACCTAAATAAAACGACCTGTCAGCATAAGCCCTTCTTTCCGCTTCCGTAAGCAATTGAATGGATTTTAAGGAATTATGTCCGTAAGATGCAATGTCAAAAGGTTCAATTGCCTTAAAAATTTGCGCAAGGCAAATTCCGCCGCTTGAAGGCGGCGACATCGCAATAATTTTTAAATCTTTATAGTTGAATTCAATGGCATTTCGCCATTTTGCTTCATATTTTTCCAAATCTTCTTTAGTGATGATGCCCCCCAATTTCTGGACATAATTTACCAACATCTCGGCAGTTTCGCCTTTATAAAATCCGTCTCTTCCCAAATCCCGAATTCTTTCCAGCGTTTCGGCCAGCTTAACATATTTAATGGTGTCTCCTGCTTTCCAATCTGCATCCAATAAAATCTTGGCATCATTCACTTCGGAAAAATAATGTTTGTAGTTCGCCAATCTTTCGGCCTGCTTCTCAGTTACCACAACGCCTTTATTGGCCAAATCAATGGCTGGCTGAATTAATTCTGAAAAAGGAAGGCTTCCAAATTTTTCGTAAACTTTAAACAAACCGTCAACCGTTCCCGGAACACCAACAGCCATGGCACCCAATGTGCTTTTTTCTGCTATAATATTGCCGTTTTCATCCAAATACATGTCTTTTGAAGCGGCAAGCGGTGCTTTTTCTCTATAATCCAAGGCTCCGGTTTTGCCTTCGTGGGTTCTGTAAACCATAAACCCGCCACCGCCAATATTTCCGGCAAAAGGATAGGCAACTGCCAAAGCGAGTTCTG
>DAIQBF010000047.1:0-15384 GCA_036781305.1 Lutibacter sp. | reverse complement strand
CATATTTTAGGTTCTTAATTTTTTTGTCAATACTCAAATTAAAACTCCAACGCTCTTCTGGATTGTTTACCATTTCAGGAGAAATATATTGATTGGTTCCTTCAAATTGAACAGCGTTTTGAATTCCTTTTATTTTTTTTGTATAATTAACACTGACAAAAAGCATAAGACCTCTGTACATACTAAATCGGCTGAAATAAGCTCTTCCTGTATGAAACAATTCGTTTTCCAAATCTTCATTTCCCTTGTAAACGGAATTGTACGACTGCAAATAAAAACGATTTGCCAATTTTGAAGCGTCTGAAAATGCACTTTTCAATTGGTAATTGAATTGCAATTTTTTTGAGCTGCTGAATTCAATTTTAGCTAAAAAATCAGGTAACAATACAGCTTTATGTTTGCTTAAATTCATTTCTTGATCGAGTTCCCAATTGTAATTATGTAAGAAAGCACCTTGCTTAAATTCAAAAATTCCAGTTTTAAATTTATAATGTACACCAATAAATAAATCATTCAGCTTAAAATCTAAATCATTTCCAAAACCGGATGATGAAAAATTATTTGAAGTTCCGTTTTCTAATTGCTGGCTGTCGTCTGTAAAAAAATAATCGGAAATATATCTATTACCAATGGTTGTATAAATATGATTAAAATTATTTAGTACCCAATAGTGTTTTAAAATTGCATTAAAATTGGTGTTTTCAGTTTCCTTCAATTGATTTAGCACATAGTTTTCTGATGTTTCAACAGGAATTAACCCCTGTAAAATTGGCTGGTTTGTTTCCCAAAGCGTAGTTGGATTATTTTTGTCAAAAGTTACGTCAACACCAAAAGAAAAAGTGTGTTTTTTGGATAGTTTTTTATGCCATTCAATATTTTGGTTTAGGTACGTTGCATCGGCACTGTTATTTGAAAAAATAAGTTTGTTTTCATTGTCAATGCTTGAAATAATACTGTTGATTTTAGAGTTGTCTGTTATTTTGTATTGGGTTTTAAAATACCATTGATTATTAATAGTTGGGGTATATTCAATATTAAATTTGGCAATGCCTAAAATATTTCGGGTGTTGGATTTATCTGTTTTTTCTTCTGTAAAAGCCGTGTATTGATTGTTAGATTCTATAAGGGTCTCATTTTTTGAATGTGAAAAAATGGCGTACCCTGAAATATCTAAATTTTTGTTAACTACTTTTGTTAAGTTCAAAGCGCCAAATTTATTGTTGCTGCTTGTCAAATCTTGTGTTTCCAAGAATTGTGCAAAATCGCTGCCAGAAGTATTATAAATGGAGCCATCTCCCTTTAAAATAGCACTAACACCTCCCTGAAAACTTAAGTAATCTTTAAACGTAAAAGTTTTTTCGCCAGTGTTATTTAAATTACCTATAAAATTCACATTTGTTTTTGGACTGTAATAAAATAAGTTGCTGTGTGTTCTGTAAAAATCTTTATTGCCTTTTCCAGCTTCGATATCCCCAAAAGCAAATTGCTTCTTGTCTTTTTTTAAGAGAATGTTCATCGCCATTTCATCAGTATTCGACACATTTTTCATAAAGGAAATTTCACTATAATTGTCTATTACCTGTACTTTGTCTATGGCATCTGCCGGTATATTTTCAACTGCTAATTTAGAACCACCACCAAAAAACTTTTTGCCTTCAACCAACAAAGTTGTTACCTTTTTGCCTTGTACCGTAACACTGCCATTTTTATCAACTTCTACGCCGGGCAATTTTTTTAATACGTTTTTTAGTTTGCGTTCATCGCCGGTTACAAATTTATCGGTATTGTAGGTGATGGTGTCTTCTTTTATGGTTACGGGCAACTCTATAACAACTTCTTTTAATTGGTTTGGAGCATCAATTAAAATTAGGTTTTTTTGTGAATTCTCCATCGCGACAAAATTAAAATTAACTGTTTTATACCCTAAATAACTAACCGAAAGCGTATAGCTGTCACCTTTGGTAAGTTCTAGTTTGTAATAACCGTCATCATCTGTAATGGCAAATTTCAAATTCTTTGTGGCATCCATTGGTTTAGCTATGACATTGGTATATGCCAACGGATTTTGTAAACTATCTTTTACAGAACCTTTTAAGGTGATGGTTTGAGAATTTGTCAAATAGATTCCAAACAAACAAAAACAAAAAATAAATAATTTCAATTTAGTCATAAGTTAAAATTTCCTTTCTTTATTTAAATTTTGCATAATTTCATTACCAATTTGATCAAATTCTTTTTTTGTTATTGATTTGCCTTGAGTTGGTTTTTTAATGTATATTTTTTCACTAGGGTTTAAGTTTATTTCATCAACATAATATTTAACTCTATAAATTTCTAATTCTAAAATAAGGCCAGGTAAGCCGCCATATCCCAATGGACCAAAGGGAATATTTAATTCTGGAGCATACCAAACAGTAACAGGTGTTTCTATAATTCCGTTTCTGCCATTAGTTATTTTAGTCGTGATAGCTTTATAACAAATATATTCTCCAATTTTCTTTGTTTCATTAATTAGTTGCCAATTTATTTTTGGATAACTTACTAAAAAAAGTTCCCCGTAAGAATCTTTTTGAACTTCAGAAATAATTTTACTTATATTGTTATAAAAAACTCCCTTGCCTTCTGCGATTGCCATTTTATAGAAATTATTGTTTTCTATTTCCAGTATATTTTCGGCTTCAAAAATTGCCTCATCTTTATTAAACTTTAAATAAAAATTTACATCTTTTAATAATTGTTTTGTATTTAAGTCAATTGTTAATACATTATTATAATATTTAGGCCTTTTTTCTGTTTTTTTTATAAAATCTTCTTGTTCGGATAAATATTTTAAAACTTGTTTTTTATAGGTTACAATACCAATATTATTTTGGGAAAAACAATAATTTAATGTAAGTATTGAAATAATAGTTAGAATAGTATTTTTCATAATTATTCTAAATTAGAATTGCCTTTCTTCTTATAAATAATTAATGAACTAGATCCTTGCGCATAATTAAGATTATAAATTAAAATGAAAATAGAAAAAATCGTATTTAAAATAATTGGTCTCATAAGGCAGTAATTTAAATATAAATTAAAACAAGAAGGATTTTTAACCCCTACTGTTTCGGTAATTATTGTTGTTCACAACTTTCAACGATTGTTTTAGCAGTTTCACAAGATATAACCCTTGCTAATTGCTCATTTTCTTTGCATTTGTCCGAAAACCATTAGTCATTTCATTATATTCATCAATTGTTATTTCTTTTCCTTTAATAGGTTTAAAAATCTTTAAATCTTTTTTTGTGTACCTTATTTCTTTTAATTTCAGAATTGAACCTTTGTTTTTAATTTCTACTATTAAACCTGGTAAACCTCCATAGCCTAAAGGCCCAAAAGGCACTGGGATGTCAGGAGTAAACCATACCTCTTCTATTTTACTGCATGTTTCACAATTTTTAAAAGCCTTAAAACACAAATAATCTCCAATTTTTTTTTGTTCATTGGTTATTTTCCAATTGTTTATAAGAACATCTTTAATAATAAAGAGTGGACCCAAAATTTCAGCTTGGCGCAAAACAATTTTTTCTTTTCTGTTTTGGTAATAAATTCCTTTTCCTATTAACGATTTAGCAACAGGATATAGATAGTTGTTCTTAATTCCTTCATTCACCATGCTCTCATCAATTTGTGAAGTGCTTTCCATCGAATTAAATTTTAAGACATAATCCAAATCTTTTGCAATATCAAAAGCATTAAGCAGCATTTTTTTTGTATTTTTTGTCACATCATCATCAGCATTTGCGATCTTATAATTATGCTCTATAGGTGTAATTTGATAAATATAGATAGTGTTTATTTGTGAGTGGATTATTTGTGAAATAAGGCATAAAATACTATATAATAAAAATTTCATTTTTGTAATTTTAAAATCCTTTTTTAAAACTTTGCATCATATTCACACCAATTTCATAAAATTCTTTTTTTGTGACTCTTTTTCCTTTTAAAGGTTCATTCACATCTGTCTTATTTTTTAAATTTAACTCTATTTTATTTGCAACATATTTTTCTTTGCCAACAGTTAATTCAAGAATTAGACCTGGCAAACCATAATATCCTAAAGGACCAAATGGAATATCCAAATCTGTGGTGTACCAAGCCTCAACAGGTGTTTTAATTATACCTTTTCTGCCTATAACTTCTTTGACAGTTGTTGCTTTATAACAATTATAATTATCAATTTTTTTTGTTTCATTAAATAAGCTCCATTCAATTTTTGGAAAACTAACTATAAACATTTCACCGTAAGCATCTATCTGTCTATAATATTTATTTTCATTAATATTGGTGTAGTAAAGCCCTCTTCCAGAAGCTCCAATAGCTAATTTTAAAAATCTATTCTCATCAACTTCTAAAATGGGATCAACTTTAAATGAGCTTTCATGATTAATGAAGGTTAAAATAAAATCTATCTCACTTAATAAACTTTTAGAATTTTTATCCATATTTGAAATTTTGTTTAGAAATTCCTTGTTTTCTTTATTTTTAATTTTAAATTGTTCATTATCGGACATGTACTCCAATATTTCTTTTTTATATATGACAATACCTTGTATATTCTGTGACGAACAAGGTGTAATTAAAAGTATCATTAAAAACGTTAATATGATTTTTTTCATTTGTTTTTATTTTTAGCTTATATTATTAGTTTTTTTAGTATTTTTAAATTATTACAATGCATTATTTAAAAGAATTTTAAAGATAGGGAGGATGTATATTAACATCCTCCCTCACTAATTAAACAAAAATGATTTTTGTTTAATTTATTAGCAGAATAGGTCGGAATATAAACTAGTGTAAAAGTATTCTTCTTCCGGATCTCCACCTCCCATTTCTGTTCCATACCTCCACGCATCGGCTGTACACCCAGGATACTCAACAATTGAATTATCTGTATCGTCACTTTTTGTATTTGAATTTGCATTTACCATAGCAAAACTTGCAAAAACAAACACCATACTTAAAATTAATTTTTTCATTTTAGTAAAATTTAAATTAGTTAATAGCGCATAATTGCGCTTTATTGTTTTTTTAATCCGGCGAGGTGGCTTACTTTTGCAGCACTTCCTCTGTTTGTTATTGGGTCTATTTCATAGGCACTGGTTTTAGGTTAAACATGGTATTCGCGTATTTTGTTTTTAAAATTTACAAACAGAGGATTTTTTCTGAATATAACAACAATTCCTTTTTAAGCAGAAATATTAAATAAAATAATTATGACAATAAATATTGTCCTATGCAAATTTGCATTTGTTTTTATTTTTTGTGTTAAAATGTAATTTTTGGAGAAATTATAGCAATTGCTTCTTTTATTTTTGTAATTTTTTATGGGTATTAACTCTTTTTCATGTTAAATATAAAAAAAAAAAAACTGACTTGGCAAAATAAATGAAGATTTATTTTGAATAAAATGTTTATTTTGGTAATTATTTAGCCTTTTTAGATTCCACTTTGCTGCCCTTCCTCTAACGTTGAATATTTAAATTTAAAACCTGATGCCATTATTTTTTCTGATGAAACCCGACTGCCTTCCAATAAAATAACCGCCATTTTCCCCAAGATCAATTTCATCACAAATGCGGGAATATTTGGCAGCCATAAAGGTTTTTTAAGTTTTTTGGCAATCATTTTGGTAAGTGCTTTGTTGGTGATGTGTTCTGGGGCAACGGCATTGTAAATTCCTGTAATTTTGGTATTTTCAATGGCTTTAACATACATATTGCATAAATCTTCAAGGTGAATCCAGGGAATATATTGTTCTCCGGTTCCAATTGGTGCACCAACACCAAATTTTATGGGTTGGCTTAATTTTTCTAAAGCACCGCCTTCTTTGGCAAACACAACGCCAGTTCTAAAAATAACTGTGCGAATATTGATGGCTTCAAATTGCAAGGATGCCTTTTCCCAAATTTTGCATATTTCACTGATAAAATCTTCTCCTGCGGCATCATTTTCTTCATAAATTTTTTCAGAAGTTATGGCACCATAATACCCAATTCCAGATGCTGAAATAAAGCCCTTTAAATTGGGATTTAATTCTTTTACTTTTTCAAATAAAAGATTGGCGGTTTCAACCCTGCTGTTTATTAAATCCTTTTTTCTTTGTGGTGTCCATCGTTTGTCTGCAATGCCTTCGCCAGCCAAATGAATGATATAATTGGCATTAATGATAGCTTCTGGATCAATATAACGCTCCCTTAAATTCCAATAAAAGGTGTTGGGATTGTCAGTTTTTGTTCTGCTTAAGATCAAAACAGTGTGGCCTTTTTCTCGTAATAAATTACAAAGCACAGTTCCTATAAATCCGGTCCCGCCGGTCACTAAAATTGAAGCCATAAAAAAATCGGTTATTTTGTATAATATTACACAAAATAACCGAATTATGAAATTAAGAACTACTAAAACTAATTTTGAAATATGGGTTTTTCCACTTTATAAGGAACAATATTGTTCATTCCCATAGTAATTGCTTCAACATTAAGCGGAATTAAATTATGGTAACGTTCAGAGATTGATTTTTTTAAGCCTTCAATCACATTTTCTAATAGTACTACGGGTTTCACTTTTAAATAGCCACCCATAATAATCATATTAAAAATTTTCTTATTTCCCATTTCTGAAGCCAATCTGGTGCCTTCAATTTGGTAAATTTTGATATCTGTTCTCGATGGATGCTCTGTAATTCCGTTGGGATCGTAAATTAAAACGCCTCCCGGCTTTACAGATTCCTCAAATTTATCCATGGATTGTTGGTTTAAAATGATGGCGGTATCCATAATTTTTAAGTAAGGCGAACTGATTTTTTCATCACTCAAAATTACGGTAACATTCGCTGTCCCTCCGCGCATTTCAGGACCGTAAGAAGGCATCCAACTCACTTCCTGATCTTGCATGATGCCAGAATAGGCCAATATTTTTCCCATGGACAGCACTCCTTGTCCACCAAATCCTGCGATAATAATTTCTTCTGTCATTGTTTTATTTTTTTAAGATACCATCTACTTTTATGTCACCAAGCGGAAAGTATGAAAACATATTTTCTTCCATCCAAATATTTGATTCAAGGGGTGTCATTTTCCATCCGGAGTTGCAGTTGGACACAATTTCAATAAATGAAATTCCTTTTTTTAACCGTGTATTTTCAAATGCCTTTCGTATCGCTTTTTTTGCTTTACGCGCGTGTTTGTGCGTGTGAACGGCGTGACGGGTAACGTAATAAACACCGGGAAGATTGGCAATTAATTCTGTCATCTTTAATGGTGAACCCATAGTTTCAATGTCTCTTCCGTAAGGGGAAGTGGAAGATTTCATTCCCTCTAATGTTGTTGGCGCCATTTGCCCGCCAGTCATTCCGTAAATACCGTTATTTACAAAAATAATAACAATGTTTTCACCTCTGTTACATGCGTGAATGGTTTCTGCAGTTCCAATGGCTGCCAAATCACCGTCACCTTGGTATGTAAATACGTATTTTTCTGGCCAAAGTCGTGAAATGGCTGTTGCCAATGCTGGTGCGCGTCCGTGGGCAGCTTGTGTCATATCTATATTCATAAAATCATAGGCTAAAACAGAGCAGCCAACCGGTGCAACACCGATAACATCTTCTGAAATACCCATTTCATCAATGACTTCCATAGTTAAATTGTGCGCGGTGCCATGACCACATCCCGGACAATAAGACAGGGCGTTGTCGGTCATTAATTTTGTTTTACAGAATACTTGATTCTCTGGTTTTATGATGTCTGATACTTCCATTTTTAATAATTTTTTGTTCTAAAGCTTCTAAAATTTCTTCTGGAGTGTGGATAATTCCTCCGGTTCTTCCAAAATGTTCAACGGGTACTTTAAATTCAACAGAAAGTCGAACATCTTCTACCATTTGACCTGCATTTAATTCAACGCTTAAAATTCCTTTAACTTGGTCGGCTAAATCGAATAGTGCTTTTTTTGGATAAGGAAATAGGGTTATTGGTCTTAATAAACCTACTTTTATTCCTTTTGCTCTTCCCAATTCAACAGCTTTTTGTGATATTCTCGCACTTGATCCGTAAGCAACAATTAAATATTCAGCGTCGTCACAGTTTATTTTTTCAAAACGCAAGTCCTCTTTTTCCATTTGTTCGTATTTTTTCATCAACCTGCGAACCCTGGCTTCCATTTTTTCCGATTGTAAATCGAGCGATGTAATAATGTTGCGTTCTCTTCCCTTTTTACCGGTAACTGCCCAATCGCCGTATTTTTCAATCAGCTCTTCATTGGTCATTCTTTGTTTTTGAGGTTTAAGGATTACCTTTTCCATCATTTGGCCAATCAATCCATCGGAAAGGATTAATACTGGGGCGCGATATTTAAAAGCAATATCAAAAGCATCTTCAACAAAATCTGACATTTCCTGAACCGACGCCGGTGCTAAAACATACAATTTGTAATCTCCGTGTCCGCCACCTTTTACCGATTGAAAATAGTCTGCTTGCGAAGGTTGAATGGTTCCCAATCCCGGTCCGCCGCGAACAACATTTACAATTACGGCAGGCAATTCTGCACCCGCCAAATAGGAGATTCCTTCCAATTTTAAAGAAATTCCAGGGCTTGATGAAGAAGTCATCGCTTTTTTGCCGGTGCTTGCGGCACCATAAACCATGTTTATGGCGGCTATTTCACTTTCAGCCTGTAATACGACCATTCCTGTTCTTAATTCAGGGCGCTCGGTCATTAAATATTCGATAATTTCTGTTTGTGGTGTGATAGGGTAACCAAAATAACCATCAACACCAGCCCTAATTGCAGCTTCTGCCAATGCTTCGTTACCTTTCATTAATTTTAATTCTGACATTATATGCAATGTTTTAAATGTTATACTGAAACTTTTACTCTATATACGGAGATTGCACGGTCTGGGCATACAATACCACAGTTTGTGCAGCCTGTACATGCCTCAGGATTTTTCATGTAAGCATAATGATAGCCTTTTCTATTCACCTCAGTTGACATGCCAATCACATCTTCCGGACAAACAGGAATACAAACTTCACAGCCTTTGCAAGTTTGTGTGTCAACAACTATAGCTCCTTTTACTTTTGCCATATCAATAAATTTATATATGATTACTGTAGTGTAATTTTATTATTCTCAAAGATATGGGTTATTTATTGTAAAAAGAATGATAAATATCAATATGTGACAGTTGTCATATTCATTTATGAAGTTTTATATAAAGTAATCATAAAAAAAAACACCTGAGTAGGTGTTTTTATTGCGAATTTTATAAAATGTAATTTGTGTTACATTAATATAGCGGTTTGTATTTTGTTGGATTAGCTTCGTTCATGATGCCATAAATTGCCTCAAAAATATCTTCTTCATTTGGTTTTGAAAAATAATCGCCATCAGTTCCGTAAGCTGCCCTGTGTTGTTTTGCGGTTAAAGTAACCGGTTTGCTGTCTAAATATTCATAGGCATTTTGTTTTTCCAAAATTTCATTCAATAAATAGGCGGATGCGCCTCCCGGAACATCTTCATCAATAATTATAAGTCTGTTTGTTTTTTGGATACTTTTTACCACATCTTTATTGGTATCAAAAGGCAGCAGACTTTGCACATCTATAATTTCAATATCAATATCCACCTGTTTTAAACTGTTTACAGCATCTTCCACCAATTTTAAGGTGGAACCATAAGAAACTACGGTAATATCCGTTCCGGTTTTAATGGTTTCAACAACCCCAATGGGTGTTTTAAATTCCCCTAAATTGTTGGGAAATTTTTCCTTAAGTCGGTATCCGTTTAAATTTTCCACAATTAAAGCGGGTTCATCGCACTCCAATAAGGTGTTGTAAAATCCGGCCGCTTTTGTCATATTCCTTGGAACCAAAATATTCATTCCCCTTAATAAATGCACAATAGCGCCCATTGGCGATCCAGAATGCCAGATTCCTTCTAAACGGTGACCACGGGTTCTAACAATTAAAGGTGCTTTTTGTTTCCCGGCGGTTCTGTAATGCAGGGTAGCCAAATCGTCACTCATTATTTGTACTGCATAGAGTAAATAATCTAAATATTGAATTTCGGCGATTGGCCGCAATCCTCTAAGCGCCATTCCAATTCCCTGGCCAATTATTGTCGCTTCTCTAATTCCGGTATCGGCAACTCGATGTTTTCCATATTTTTCCTGAAGCCCGACAAGGCCCTGATTCACATCGCCAATATTTCCGGTGTCTTCTCCAAAAATAAACAAATCGTTGTATTTTGAAAACAGGATATCAAAGTTATCTTTTATGATTATTCGTCCATCAACCATCTCGGCATTTGCATCATAAGTTGGCAATACTTCTTTTACGTGGCTTACTTTTTTATCGCTTTGGCTGTATAAAAAGGAACTGTAATTTTGTTGTTCAGTTTTTAAATAGTTGACAATCCAGTTTTGCAATTTTGTTTTTTCTGAAGATTTTTCCTCCCTTACGTAAACAATGGCTTTTCTTGAAGCAACTAAAAGGTCTTTTCTTGAACAGTCCAAAACAGCAGCCAAATCATTTTTTAATTTGATGATAAAAGGTTTGTTATGGCTTTTTTCCGATAGATTTTCAAGTAACTGGATGACCTTGGTTTTTTCTTCTTTAATAGGATTTAAAAAAGCATTCCATGCATCTCTTCTGGCTTGATTTACTTCTTTTTTTGCTTCTTTTTCAATTTTGATTAATTCTTCTTCAGCATCAACAAAACGCAACAAGTTATTGTTGCTGTCTTTCAATTCAAATTCAATAATCCAATCACGCATTTTGGCGAGACAGTCATTTTGTTTTTCCCAAATTAAGCGTTCCTTGGATTTGTAGCGTTCTTGCGAACCAGAAGTAGAATGGCCTTGAGGTTGCGTCAAGTCTTTTACGTGAATTAAAACAGGCACATGTTCTTCACGGGCTATTTTTGCCGCTTTGTTGTAAACGGAAATTAATTGTGGATAATCCCAGCCTTTTACCACAAAAATTTCAAATCCTTCTGAAGTTTCATCACGTTGAAATCCTTTTAATATTTCAGAAATACTTTCTTTGGTGGTTTGGTATTTTGCCGGAACCGAAATCCCATAATCATCATCCCAAACACTAATTATCATAGGAACCTGTAAAACCCCTGCCGCATTTATGGTTTCAAAAAATACGCCTTCTGAAGTGCTTGCGTTTCCAATAGTTCCCCAAGAAATTTCATTTCCATTGTTCGAAAATTTTGGCTTTTTAAGCTCAGGAAGATTTCTAAACATTTTTGAAGCCTGGGCAATTCCAAGCATACGTGGCATTTGGCCTGCTGTTGGCGAAATATCGCCAGTTGAATTGTATTGTTCCGTTAAGTTTTTAAAATGGCCATTTTCATCTAGACTATGCGTTGCAAAATGACCTCCCATTTGCCTGCCGCCCGACATTGGTTCAGCGGCTACGTCAGCATGAGCATACAAACCTGCAAAAAATTGTTGGGGTGTTAGTTCGCCAATGGCTATCATAAAGGTTTGGTCACGATAATAACCCGATCTAAAGTCTCCTTTCTTAAAAGCTTTCGCCATGGCCAGTTGCGGCACTTCTTTGCCATCCCCAAAAATGCCGAATTTTGCCTTACCGGTTAAAACTTCTCTACGGCCCAAGTAACTGCATTCTCTACTTATTACAGCAATTTGGTAATCGCGTAAAACTTCCTTTTTAAATTGATTGAATGACAATTGTTCTTGATTGGCGGATGAAGATTTTACCTGCATATTTTTGATTTTTTTAGTATCGCAAAGTTACAAATTTAAATGGTATTTAAAATTGGGGTAAAAAACTGAATAAAAATTCAGCTTAAAGTTAAAAGTAAAATATTAAATGTTCAAATAATTTAGCAATTAAAAAAGCCTAAAACCTAAAACCTGAAACTCGAAACCTGAAAAAACCAACAACCTAATAAAACCCTCTTTTAGCGAAATTATATATTTTTTTAGGACTTAAGACCAATACAAACCTAATTTTTGTGCTGTATCTTGGCTCGGATAATTCCCAGCCCAAATTGGAATAAAACGGAAAATACACTTCTAAAATATCGTGTATAAAATTTAACCTAACACCATTTTCATGAGCAAAATAAACTTTTTCATTTCTGTTTTTCACAAAACCGATGTCGTTATACACTTCAACCCATCGCCACATGCCAACACTTGTGTTTATGGTTGTAAGCCATTGATTTGCATAGGCAACGGGAAGTTTCGATTTGAATCCACCCTCATTAATAATAATTTGCTGACTTAAAATTCCTGTGGTTTCAGATCACCCCAAATAACCAAATTTAAATAAATAATCGCTTCGCCCGTCCAAAGCGAAACTAAAGAAATCCGTTTCTGTTTTATTGGATAAAAACGCACCTGCGAAAACTCTGAAATCAAACTGCCTGTTGGTATCAGTTAATAACCTGTAATGCGCTGTTGCTGAAACTTTGCTAAATTTATCGGCAACCTGAAATCCGCCCGAAAATCTAATATCTTCTATAATATTGGGCTTTGAATACCCGTAGTTTAAATTGAACACATTGTATTTGCTGGTTTCAAAATGCTGTAGTTGCGTTGGCGACTTTTCTCTATCCACCAAAGTATAGGATGCTAAAATGGCGCTGCTGCCTACATCCCTTAGGCTTTTCCGTTTAAATTCGAGAAGCGCAAACGGTGTTAGGGTGGTATAAGAAAGATCCTCGGCATACTGAAAATTGCTGCCTGAAATTCCTGCCATAAATTTATTCACTTTTTTATTTTCGGGCAGATATTCATAGAGCAGCGAAAAAGTTCCTGAAAATGAATTGCTTTTTGTGCCATAAGAAGGTGTTAATTTATAAAGTAAACTTTTGTTCAATAATGTTTTATTAGAAAGAGACAATCCTAAAAGAACGCCATCATAATAATTGTATCTGGCTTCAGGCGTATAAAAAATTTGATTGTAATAAGGATTTTCTATATCTTTCATGAATTTTAGCTGCACGGGCCTGTTAAATAGATTATGATTAATATTTTTCCAGTTGTTCCTTAAATTATATTCAGGGAGATAAAATTCATGATTTAAAGAAAGTCGATCAAAACCATTGGTAGGAATCGTAATTTTCGTCAATGAATCTATACCGACAAGCCATTTTTCAAATACGATTTCTTTATTGTGAATCCCATACAATTTAATGGGAGCGGTAAAGTTTCGTTTATTTAAAATGCTGACTTCAAGTGAATCATTTTTCTTTTCTATTTTTTTGATGGTATAATCTATTTTTTTGCTGGTATTTAAATAATCTGTTTTAAACCAGGCAATATCTTTTGGCGTATCAATTAAATTTAAAAATAAATCACTATTGGTTTTTTTTCCGGAATATTTCTCTGAAAAGTTATTAATTGCTTCAACAATTGAAGTTTCTCCCAAATAATTTTCCAGATATTGAATGCCCAATCCCGCCTTATACTTATTTACAATTTTTCTGTTGAAATTTGACAGGGAATCGGCCTGGGTCGTTAATGGTTGGTCCAAGTTTTTTCGTGCCGCAAATTGGTAAACAAAAGGATATTTATCGTTAAAATTTATTTTCGCCAAATTGAAGTTTTTTACGCCCCAAAGTTTTGAAATATCGCCAATGGCTTTTACATTTGGATAATATTTTTCCACATATTTAATCATTAAATAGGTTTGTAAACCATCGGCTAGCCAGGCGTCTTCTCTTTTATTAAACAAAAAAGTGTTGTCAATATATTTTCTGCAAAGAATTTTGAATAGTTGGATATCCCATTCAAAAGTATCGGTAAAGGGTTTTAAATAGGATGGCAATTGGTTAAATCCATAAACGGGATTTTTCTCATATTCAATTTTATTAATAAAAAGTTTTTTATGTGGATATTCTCCCAAATAGGACTGAATAAAAGAGAGCTCTCTATTGATGATTTGGGTTTTGACGGCAGAATCTAATCTTTTAGAATCCATATTGGTCACTAGGGCAACCGGACTTGACTTATACTCAGTGAAATTATTTTCCTTGGTGATATTCACTGCAATATCCTGTCTTTTTTTTCCAATTAATTTATAACTGTTAAAGTTGGCCAGCGTATCACAGGAAATTATTAAATCACTATTTACGACAAAATCTTTTGGGACTTTAATGTTTATGAAATAATTTGTAAAATCAACATATAAATCATCCATATCCAAATTGTTGTATAGCTGCCACTTTTTATCAAAAACAGCCGGAATTAAGTACCAGTAACGCAAATTATAACTGGTTTTATTAACGCCATAACTCGTAAACTTATCGTCCGGGATTTTTACGGTATAGGTTGCAACTATTTTTAGGGAATCCTTTGGTTTTAATGAGTTTTTTAGGCTGATTTTTAAGATATCGGGATTTTTATCGGTAATTTCCCAAGTAACTAAGTTATAATTAACTGAAAGGCTGTTAATTATGGAGGATCCTCTCTGTTTTTCCTTGGCAAAATGAAATGTTTTTGAATAGTTTTCTATAAAACGATTTGCCAAGGGCGTATTTTTATCTTTATAGGCATTTGCCCAATTGTGAAAATAAATAGTGTTTAAAATACTGTCGGATTTGTTGTGGAAATTAATTTCCTGTTGTATTTTAAGTTCGTTAGTTTGTGTATTTAAAGTGGCAAGAATGGTGGTGCTGTTTGTTTGGGAATATAAGATATTCAAACAAAAAATACCGAATAAAAGTGTTAAAAATATATATTTTTTCAAAGGGTTTACTTAAAAATTTGGACTTAAACTGTATTTTTTATAAAATGTATTTATCACCTCCAAAACTTCATCCTCGGTATCAACAATAGAAATTAAATCGAGATCATCCAAACTTACGGCTCCTTCATGCACCAATGTGCCTTTAATCCATTCAACAAGACCTGACCAATATTTTGTTCCTACTAGAATGATGGGAAATTTGCCAATTTTTTTTGTTTGAATTAAAGTAATTGCCTCAAAAAGCTCATCCATTGTTCCAAAACCTCCGGGCATGACCACAAATCCTTGTGAGTATTTAACAAACATGACTTTACGAACAAAAAAGTAATCAAAATTCAAATTTTTGTCTTCATCAATATACGGATTGTCATGTTGTTCAAAAGGCAATTCAATATTTAAACCTACAGAAACTCCTTTGCCGCGTTGCGCCCCTTTATTTCCAGCTTCCATAATTCCGGGACCGCCGCCCGTAACAACGCCATACCCATGTGTGGTTAAATTGAACGCGATATTTTCTACGAGCTTATAATATTTTTGATCTGGTTTTGCGCGTGCCGACCCAAAAATAGTGACGCAAGGCCCGATTTTACTTAATCTTTCATAACCTTGAACA
>DAIQBF010000046.1:0-15762 GCA_036781305.1 Lutibacter sp. | reverse complement strand
CCTTCAAAAAGAAAAACGGGCGGCGCTTTATTGGGAGACAGGATCAGAATGAATTCCATAAAAAATGACCGCGTTTATATGCGTTCACTGGCTACGCGCCAATCCAATTTGGCCTTATCAAAACACGTGAGCATTGCCGTTGACATTTTAAAAGTTGCCCATTTTGATATGGTGATTTTAGAAACTTCGGGAATTGGACAAAGCGATACCGAAATTTTAGACCATTCCGATGTTTCCTTATACGTAATGACGCCAGAATATGGTGCCGCAACGCAATTGGAAAAAATTGATATGATCGATTTTGCTGATGTGATTGCACTGAACAAATTCGATAAACGCGGTGCTTTGGATGCCTTGCGCGATGTAAAAAAACAATACCAGCGCAACCATCATTTATGGGAAAGCAGTGTTGATTCGATGCCGGTTTACGGTTCCATCGCATCGCAGTTTAACGATCCGGGAACCAATGAATTGTATCAGGTGCTTATCAAAAAAATCAATGAAAAAACTGGCACGCATTTTAAAAGCACTTTTGAAGTTTCTGATAAAATAAGCGAAAAACAATTTATTATTCCGCCAAACAGGGTGCGTTATTTATCGGAGATTACCGAAAACAACAGGGCCTACAACCAAAAAGCAAAAACTCAGAAAGAAATTGCCCAGAAACTCTTTGGGATTTATAAGACCATTTGTTCCGTTGCTAACGTCAATGGTAGTGAAACGAAGCAACCTCATCTGACAAAAATTGGCGTAAATGAAAACGAAATTCTAAAATTGGTCAAAAATGATGTTGACACCCAATTTCTGTCGCTTTTATTCAAAGAATTTGTGCGGGTAAAAATGGATTTAAATCCGTACAACTGGGAAGTTATTTTAGATTGGGAAAGCAAAAAACAATCCTATAAAAACGAAGTCTTCACGTTTAAGGTCCGCGGAAAAGAATTAAAAATAAAAACACACAGCGAATCTTTGTCACATACGCAAATTCCGAAAATTTCGCTCCCAAAATACGAGGCTTGGGGCGATTTATTATTATGGACTTTGGAAGAAAATGTTCCGGGGGAATTTCCTTATACTGCCGGTCTTTTTCCATTTAAAAGAACAGGCGAAGATCCGGCAAGAATGTTTGCAGGCGAAGGCGGACCAGAGCGCACCAACCGACGTTTTCATTATGTGAGTTTAGGCTTGCCCGCAAAACGTTTGTCCACCGCATTTGATTCCGTGACTTTATACGGAAATGACCCTGATATTCGTCCGGATATTTATGGAAAAATTGGAAATGCAGGTGTTTCTATTTGCTGTTTGGATGATGCCAAAAAATTATATTCAGGCTTCGATTTAACAAATGCAATGACTTCAGTTTCTATGACCATCAACGGACCAGCACCAATGATGCTCGGCTTTTTTATGAATGCAGCAATTGACCAGGAATGCGAAAAATATATTGTTGCCAACGGACTGGAAAAAGAAACAGAAGAAAAAATAAAAAACATTTATAAGAAAAAAGGGGTTGCCAGACCAGCTTATCAAGGCGAATTGCCAGAAGGAAACAACGGATTGGGTTTGTTGCTTTTAGGCGTTACGGGAGATGAAGTTTTACCAATTAATATTTATGAGAAAATTAAAAAGGAAACGATTTCAACAGTTCGAGGAACTGTACAAGCCGATATTTTAAAAGAAGACCAGGCGCAAAATACCTGTATTTTTTCCACAGAATTTGCTTTGCGTTTGATGGGTGATGTTCAGGAATATTTTATTGCCAATAATATTACCAATTTTTATTCGGTTTCCATTTCCGGATATCATATTGCGGAAGCCGGCGCCAATCCAATTTCACAGTTGGCATTTACCTTGGCAAACGGATTTACCTATGTGGAATACTATTTGTCGAGAGGCATGGATATTAATGAATTCGGCCCAAATTTATCCTTTTTCTTTTCCAATGGCGTTGACCCGGAATATGCAGTGATTGGAAGGGTTGCACGTAAAATTTGGGCAAAAGCCATGAAAGAAAAATATGGTGCCAACGCAAGGGCGCAAATGCTAAAATACCACATTCAAACATCAGGAAGAAGTTTGCATGCGCAAGAAATTGACTTTAACGACATCCGTACAACCTTGCAGGCTTTATATGCCATTTACGACAACTGCAACAGCTTGCACACCAATGCTTATGACGAAGCAATTACAACGCCGACTGAAGAAAGTGTGCGCCGTGCCATGGCCATTCAGCTGATTATCAACAAAGAATTGGGCTTGGCAAAAAATGAAAATCCGATTCAAGGTTCTTTTATTATTGAAGAACTAACCGATTTGGTGGAAGAAGCCATTTATGTTGAGTTTGACAGAATTACAGAACGCGGGGGCGTTTTAGGCGCGATGGAAACCATGTACCAACGCAGTAAAATACAGGAAGAAAGTTTGTATTATGAAACCTTAAAACACAATGGCGAATTTCCAATTATCGGCGTAAATACTTTTTTAAGCAGCAAAGGATCGCCAACGGTTTTACCGCAAGAAGTCATCAGAGCCACCGAAAAAGAAAAACAATATCAAATTACGGTGGTTAAAAATCTTAATAAAGCAAATGCTTCCACAGTAAAAGAACATATTGCCTTGTTAAGACAAAAGGCCGTGAATAACGAAAATATTTTTGAGCAATTAATGGAAGCCTGTAAAGTTTGTTCCATCGGACAAATTACGGACGCTTTGTTTGAAGTGGGCGGACAGTATAGACGAAATATGTAGTTTTAAAGGTGAAAGTCGGAAGTCGGAAGTCGGAAGTTCAAGCTGAAAGTTGAAAGGTGAAAGCTGAAAGTTGAAAGCCGGAAGTCGGAAGCCGGAAGCCGGAAGCCGGAAGTCGGAAGTTGAAAGGTGAAAGTTGAAAGTGGAGTAATGAGAAATAGGAATTGAGATTTTAGTTGTCTTTTCTCTTTTTTTAATTTTCAATTTTCAATTGTTATCTAACTCTTTTCCCGTTTTGTTTTACGAAAGCATCCCAGCCCGAATAATTTTTTTTTGAAGTGATATTTCCTCCATTTTAAAAATTACAAACCTCCTCTGCCAATCTGTCTGTGGAATCCAAATTTGTGGGCAATTCTTTTATTTTAAGCAAACTTTGCAACATTTTGGCCACTTGTTCTTTACTCGCATTTCCGTTTCCTGTAATGGCCATTTTAATTTTTTTTGGCGAATATTCAGTGATTGGAATTTCTCTGGACAAACCCGCAGCCATCGCAACGCCTTGTGCGCGACCCAATTTCAGCATCGACTGAACATTTTTTCCAAAGAATGGCGCTTCAATCGCAATTTCATCCGGATGATAGGTGTCGATAATATGAATGGTGCGTTCAAAAATCAATTTTAGCTTTAAATAATGGTCATCATATTTTTTGAGCATCAATTCATCCAAGCGAATTAATTCCATTTTTTTATTGATAATTTTTATCAACCCAAAACCCATAATGTTAGTTCCCGGATCAATTCCCAATATGATTTTTTCTGTGGCCAATTAGTTGTTTATTTGTAAAACCAAATGTACAATATCTTGCGCAAATATAAACGCTTCATTTTTTTGCCGCTAAAACTAGCGGTTGTTTTTGGCGCGTTCTATTTTATATTTCGACAGTTGGCTACAAATGAACTTTTGTCAGTTTCACAACTGAAACAACAATTCTCCCTCCTTTATTCAAAAAACCTTTGGCTGCTTTTGCTGTTGCTTTTATTTACTGACGTCAATTGGATTCTGGAAATATTTAAGTGGAAAACACTGGCTTCGCATGAAAAAAAGATTGACTTTTTTGAAGCTTATGAACAGTGTTTGGCTTCCTTGACCGCATCTATTATCACCCCCAACAGAATTGGGGAATACGGCGCAAAAGCACTATATTTTGAAAAGAGATTGCGAAAAAGAATCATGGTTTTAAATCTGGCAGGAAATTTAGGTCAGTTATCGGTCACCGTATTTTTTGGAATCGTCGGAATGTTCTTTTTGGTTTCCCATTTTGAAATTGGTTTATTTGCTTTTAACACTTCTAAATTCTTACTGTTTTTAAATATTTTATTGTTGCTTTTTTTAATAGGAAAAAATTTCGGAATCCTAAAAAAAATGGCTGGATTAAAAGTTAAAATTTTAAGCTATTCAAAACAATTGCCTTCGGAAATCTTGACAAAAACCCTTGTTTACTCCTTGTTTCGTTATTTGGTTTTTTCACATCAGTTCTACTTTTTTTTGAGACTTTTTAATGTTGAAGCCGATTATTTTACGCTCATAAACCTGATTTTTTGCACGTATTTTATGGCGTCCATCATTCCAGGTTTGGCTATTTTCGATTGGGTGATTAAAGGCTCTGTCGCGGTATTTATTTTTGGTTTTATCCATATAAATCCGTTAACCATTGTATCCATCACCACTTTTATGTGGCTGTTGAATTTCGCCATCCCCGCAGTTTTAGGAAGTATATTTGTGTTGAACTTTAAAATGGTTCCCGAAAAATGATTTACCTGTCAATTCTTATTTCAATCCTTTATTTGGCGTTGATTATTGCATTTATCATTGGCTTTAAAAAAGTCGCTTTGGTAAAAAATAAAAATATGATGCCTAAAAACAGGTTTTCCATTGTAATTCCGTTCAGAAATGAAGCGCACAATTTACCCAATTTATTGAAATCGCTTTTGAAACTGGATTATCCTTTGGAATTATTTGAAATTTTATTGGTAAACGATGAATCTAACGATCATTTTAGTCCGATTATTGAAGAATTCAGAAAGCAACATCCATTATTGAATTTACGCTTCATACAAAATATGCGAAAAACAAAATCGCCTAAAAAAGATGCCATCAACACCGCTATAAATTTATTTAATTATGAATAGATTCTGAACACGGATGCAGATTGATTAATTCCTGTAATTTGGATGAAAATGTTCAATCAATTTACGGAAGAGAAACAACCATTTTTTATCAGTGCCCCCGTAAAATTCAGCGCACAAAATTCATTTTTGTTCCATTTTCAAAACCTGAATTTCACAAGTTTAATGGGAAGTACCTTGGGCGGATTCGGAATTCACAAACCCATTATGTGCAATGGCGCCAATTTGTGTTACCGCAAGAAAACATTTTTAGCGCTTAACGGTTTTGATGGAAACGACAATATTGCGAGTGGCGACGATATTTTTATGATGGAAAAAATGTTCAAAATCCATCCAGAGAAAGTGAAATTCTTAAATTCGGAGGAAGCAATTGTGGAAACAAAATCGGAAATAAGTTGGAAACTGTTTATGAATCAGCAAATTCGCTGGGCATCCAAATCGACTTCCTATCATAATCTATTTGCAAAATTTGTTGGAATTATCGTGTTTTTGGAAAATTTAATGGTGCTTGTTTTAGGAATTTATGTATTGCTGTTTCCTGGATTTTGGAGCTATTTTATGCTTGTTTTTGGGGCAAAAATCTTGATCGATTTTATGCTGATTGCACAAACTTCCGTTTTCTTGAAAAGCACAAAATCTTTAAAATATTACGTGCCGGTAAGTTTATTGTATCCCTTTTTCATTGTTTTGACAGGGTGTTTATCCGCATTTAAAAACTATGAATGGAAAGGCAGGATTTTTGGAAAATAACAATCGAAAATCCGGCTAAATTGGACTTACTCTATGATTGTACGCCAAAAAATGCATCTATGATCCTTTCGGCATTAAACCACAAATAAATAATAACCAACAATAAAATTGCCAAAACTACACCTCGTTTGTAATTTGGTTTTTTTCTTTTTTTAAATCTGTGTTCCATTTTTAAGTATTGAGAATTGAGTTGTCGCCACGTCTTTTCTATCCGTTGTGCCATCACAAAGACGCGTTATTGCGATGAGATTGCCAGCCGGAGCCGAAGCAAGCGAAGAAGCAATCTCAAGATTGAAGGCTCCGTGATCATAATTGGCATAAGGTTTTCAGTTGGGGTCTATTTTTATCAATCAGTAACATCATTCAAATATAATTAAAATTTGTTGATTGGGGGGATTTCGGTAGTTTGGGACAGGTTGCTTAAGGGATTGCGTTAGGTAGCGACAGGTTGCTTTTTGAGATTTCGTTAGGTAGCGACAGGTTGCTTTTTGAGATTTCGTTAGGTAGCGACAGGTTGCCACGTTGTTCTTTCGCTATCGCTCCATAACGCCTCGCAATGACCGATTAGAACGAAAAGCGCGACCCCGCCTTTTCGGCGGGGGAACGCCCACCAAATAAGCGGGCAGGCTCAAAAATTGCCGTTATTCCATCAAAAAAAATAATATTCCGAACTTTTCTGAAGGCAAATAACCTCATTTAAACCGTTTTCTGATTTTTATACTATCGTTAATAGGTAAAAATACGTATAATCGGATTCTAGGTTATTTTTAGCTGTTTTAAGCCACTTTTTTTTAATAGGCAAAATGTTGATAACTTATAGCACCATAGCTTTAAAACTCGTTTAATTAAATCTTGATTTATTATATTTGTATGTTATAGAATTTACAATAAAAATAGACTTTTTAATATGAGTGAAGAACCTAAAAAACAGAATTATACGGCCGATAGTATCCAGGCTTTGGAAGGAATGGAACATGTGCGCATGCGTCCGTCCATGTATATTGGGGATACAGGCATAAGAGGATTGCATCATTTGGTTTACGAAGTGGTTGACAACTCTATTGATGAAGCAATGGCGGGCCATTGTGATGCGATAGATGTGGTTATAAATGAAAACAATTCAGTTTCCATAAAGGACAACGGACGTGGTATTCCTGTGGGAATGCACAAAAAAGAAGGCGTTTCGGCGCTTGAAGTTGTGATGACCAAAATTGGTGCCGGCGGTAAATTTGATAAAGATTCCTACAAAGTATCCGGAGGATTGCATGGGGTTGGTGTTTCTGTAGTAAATGCCCTTTCCGAGCATTTAAGAGCCACGGTATATTTAGACGGAAAAATTTGGGAACAAGAATATTCCAAAGGAAAACCCTTATTCCCCGCAAAAATAATTGGTGAAAGTGATGACAAAGGTACCTTGGTTACTTTTTTACCCGATACTTCCATTTTTACACAAACCATCGAATTTAATTATGACACTTTAGCCACGAGATTAAGGGAACTCTCTTTTTTAAATAAAGGAATTACCCTGACTTTAACCGACAAAAGGGTTTTAGATGATGAGGGAAACCTTATTACTGAGACTTTTCACAGTGATGAAGGATTGGCTGAGTTTATAAGATATTTGGATGCCACACGTGAACCTTTGATTTCAAGAGTAATTTCTATGGAAGGAGAAAGAAACGACATTCCTGTTGAAGTTGCGATGGTTTACAACACCTCTTATACAGAAAATTTGCATTCTTATGTAAACAATATCAACACCATTGAAGGCGGAACGCATTTGGCAGGTTTTAGACGCGGATTGACAAACACGCTTAAAAAGTATGCTGAAACTTCAGGAATGCTGGACAAACTTAAGTTTGAGATTGCCGGTGACGATTTCCGTGAAGGATTGACAGCCATTATTTCAGTTAAAGTTGCCGAGCCACAGTTTGAAGGACAAACAAAAACAAAACTGGGAAACCGAGAAGTTACCGCCGCTGTAAGTCAGGCAGTTTCTGAAATGTTACAGAATTATTTGGAAGAAAATCCGAGTGATGCCAGAATCATTGTCCAAAAAGTAATTTTAGCCGCACAAGCACGTCATGCCGCGAAAAAAGCACGCGAAATGGTGCAACGAAAAACGGTAATGTCCATTGGCGGATTGCCAGGAAAATTAAGCGACTGTTCGGAAACGGATCCTGAAAAATGTGAAATATTCCTAGTTGAGGGAGATTCTGCAGGAGGTACGGCAAAACAAGGGCGAGATCGTGCTTTTCAGGCAATTTTACCATTAAGGGGTAAGATTTTGAATGTTGAAAAAGCGATGCAACACAAGGTTTTTGAAAACGAAGAGATTAAAAATATGTTTACCGCTTTGGGCGTGTCCATTGGCACTGAAGAAGACAGCAAAGCATTGAATTTAGAAAAACTTCGCTATAACAAAATAGTGATTATGTGTGATGCCGATGTTGATGGTAGCCACATTGCTACCTTAATTTTGACTTTCTTCTTCAGATACATGAAAGAATTGGTTGAAAATGGCCATATTTATATTGCAACCCCTCCTTTATACTTGGTGAAAAAAGGACAAAAAAGAGAATACGCATGGACTGAGGACCAACGGGATCTAATTTCCCAAAATATGGGTGGCAGCGTTTCAATTCAACGTTATAAAGGTCTTGGGGAAATGAATGCCGAACAACTTTGGGACACCACTATGAATCCGGATTTCAGAACGCTTAGACAAGTTGCGATCGATAATTTATCGGAAGCGGACAGGGTTTTCTCAATGTTAATGGGAGACGAAGTTCCGCCGCGCAGGGCATTTATCGAAAAAAATGCAAAATATGCGAAAATCGACGTGTAATTTACATTAGAATTATTGAAAATATAAAAAGAGACTGTCTAAAAAGATGGTCTTTTTTTTGCAATAAATTTTACAGTAAAATCTTTCTTTATATCTTTACTATCCATTTTAAACCCCCTATAATGAAAAAAATATCCTTATTATTGCTCTTTTTACTTAGTCTTTCAGTAAAATCTCAAGATTTAGATTTGCTGCTATTGGCAAAAGATGATTCAAATTTATTGATAAAAAATTATATGGCTCCTGTTATGGAAGGAATGCTCCATAGTTTAAATGACGGTTGGTATCATACGGCAAAAACCCACAAAAAACTTGGTTTTGACATTACCGTAAGTGCAAACGCGGCCATCGTTCCAAATTCTTCAAGAACATTCCAATTCAATGCAAGTGACTATCAATACTTAACATTGGAAAGTGGAGACAGCAAAATACAGACCGTTATGGGAACAGATAACAATAGTGTTATTGGCGTTAGAATTCCTGAAGGTCAAAACTATAAAGTCGCACAATTTTCTTTACCCGATGGAATTGGTGACGATTTGCCGTTAAATGCCGTCCCATCTCCTATGATACAAGCCAGTGTGGGAATACCTTTTAGCACAGACATCAGCATTCGATATTTACCAAAAATTAACACTGATGATGTTGAAGGAAGTTTAATAGGTTTTGGAATTAAACACAATTTAATGCAATATTTAGGTCCTTTAGATAAATTGCCTTTAAATGTTGCTTTGTTTGCAGGCTATACTTCCATGGATGCGACTTACAATTTGGGGAATGTTTCCACCGGATTATCGGGCAGCAACCAAGAAGCTATATTTAAGTTAAATGCCTATACCATCCAAACAATAGCTTCATTGGATTTTCCCATTATTTCATTGTATGGCGCAATTGGTTATGACAAAGGAACTTCAACCTTAAAATTAAAAGGCACATACGAATTACAATACACTTATGAAGACACCAATAACACGGTAACGGAATCTGTTACAAATCCCATAAATATGGATTTTAATACAAGTGACGTAAGGGGAACCTTAGGGGCAAGATTAAATATTGGGTTTTTTAAAATATTCGGAGATTATACCATAAAGGAATACAACACCGTAACTACGGGTATCGCGTTTAGTTTTAGATAGGATTTATCAACATTTTCTTCAAATTACACAATTATTAATATTCCAATGAAAATTTACAAGGATTGCATATTTGCAGTCCTTTTTTTGTCATAAATATCACATCTTTTTTCCATAAAAATTCGTAAATTTGGATTAATTTTTTTATAAATAAACAACAATTTTAAATATGAAAGTAACAGTAGTAGGAGCAGGTGCTGTAGGCGCAAGTTGTGCTGAGTACATTGCCATTAAAAATTTCGCCTCGGAAGTGGTATTGATTGACATTAAAGAAAATTATGCTGAAGGTAAAGCAATGGATCTTATGCAAACAGCATCGTTAATGGGATTTGACACTAAAATTACAGGAACAACAAACGACTATTCAAAAACAGCCGGAAGTGAGGTTGCTGTTATCACAAGCGGTATTCCAAGAAAACCTGGAATGACTCGTGAAGAATTGATTGGAATTAACGCCGGAATTGTAAAATCGGTTGTTGAAAGTTTACTTAAACATTCTCCAAAAGTGATTATTATTGTGGTGAGCAATCCAATGGATACGATGGCGTATTTGGCGCACAAAGTTGCCGGAATCGCTAAAAACAGAATTATTGGTATGGGAGGTGCTTTAGACAGTGCGCGTTTTAAATACCGTTTGGCTGAAGCTTTAGGATGTCCGCAATCTGATATAGACGGAATGGTTATCGCCGGCCACAGTGACACCGGTATGTTACCTCTAACTCGTTTGGCTGTTAGAAACAGTGTGCCTGTTACCCAATTTTTATCTGCAGAACGTTTGGCTCAAGTTGCTGAGGACACCAAGGTTGGCGGCGCAACATTGACAAAAATGTTAGGCACAAGTGCTTGGTATGCACCGGGTGCTGCGGTTTCTTCCATGGTTCAGGCAATTGTGAATGATCAAAAGAAAATGTTCCCTTGTTCCGCTTTATTGGATGGTGAATATGGAATGAAAGACATTTCAATTGGTGTGCCTTGTATTATTGGCAAAAACGGTATCGAAAAAATTGTTGAAATTGATTTAAATGATGCGGAAAAAGCCAAACTTAAAGAAAGTGCTGCAGGCGTTAAGGCTGTTAACGATTTGTTGGCATAATAATTTCTTATTATATTTTAAAAAAACTCCTCAAAAATTAATTTTTGAGGAGTTTTTTGTTGGTAATGCCTTTTCGAATTTTTAGGATTTTTGGCACATCGGTTTTTTTAAATTTCGATTGTTATTTCCTCTGGTGCTCGTCGCAGACAAGCACCAGAAGAGTATAGGCAACTGAACATTTTTATCAAGCAATAAACGGACAGTCAATTTCAGTTACATTTTCACAAAAACAAAATCTCCGGTAATTGGATCCATGTAAAAAGTTTCCCCTCTAGTGTTTTTGTTAATGGTGTGCCCTTCTTTATCTATCCCAATTACTTGAATATCACTTATATCGTCTCCTCCAAATTTAATGAATGAAAGCGTTTTTTTATTATTTCTAGAATTCATGGCATTATCTTGATTGGAAACCTCAGTTGGATTTTCATTCACTATCGTTGCTTTTAACCTACTTTCTCCTTTTATATCTCCAATTTTTATATAAACACAACATTGATATTTCGCAAACTCTTCATTGCTTATATAACTTAAATCACCATTTTTTGTATCGATGGTGAAATATTCCCCACGGTCATTTTTATACACCGGCGAGCCGTTTAAAACGCCAACAATACCCATCCTTTTGTGTTCCATATCATACTTTAAAAAAATGTTTTGTGCACTCTTTGTTGGTTGGGCCTTCACGCCTTTCGCTTTACTTAAAACTTGCCCGTAGGAATTCATCGGCAACATTTGGATTGCCATTATCACTGCAGTAGTCAAGATTGCTTTTGAAGCCATACTTGCATTTGTTACTAATTTTTTCATTTTTTTTTAAAATTAAGTTAATAGAATAGTTTAATTGCTTTCAATATAAAAATAAGGAACCTCTGCAATTTTTTGAACCACAATTACAGGGAAACCATTCCTTTTTTTGTTCAGCAGTAATTTTTACCGCTTCTTTATAAAAATTCAATTTATAGTCAAAACTTAACTCCTCTCCCTCAATCAGTGCCTCAATTGCATAAATATATGGAGTATCATTAAAATACAAAACTTCACAATTTGGCGCACAACTATGGTTTATAAAACGGGCATCATTTCCGCCTCTTTCTCCGTCAATGGCGATAGTCTCATTTAGGCTCAGCACATAAATCATACTGGTTAAACCATTTGCTAAATCACTTGCCAAATTTTCCTTTCTCACTCTTAGCCCCATATATTCAAAAATTCTGGTACCTTTTGGAATGGCTCTTTTTGCAAACACTCCTTTGCCGTGGACAGAAGATGTTTTTACAATAGTGAAATCTCTTAATCTAGGCGCTTGGCTCATCCGTTTTAATAAATCAGAAAAAAAATAATTTCATTGTTAAATTATACATGGTATTGACTAGGTTATCAAAGATACAAATTTACAGTTCACAGTATCAACACCTTAACTAATTTATCAAAATGTGAGAATGTAGTTATTGGCAGTGATCCCTGTTCAATGGTTTAATGTGATAAACAAACAACTAAAAAATTAGGCAGTATGTTTTATTTTTAAATAATTCTTCAACAATTTGTGCGACAAATTTAATGCCAAATATTTCAGCCTATATTATATTCTATTTGCAAAAAAATAAAAGTTGTTCAAACAACCCTTGATTCATCTAATTTTTAACTATTTTTGAATACATAATCCAGGTATTTTGAATAGTGCCAATATAAAAAACTTGGCAGCTTCGCTAACCTCAAACTGAAGAGAAGAAATGAGAATTTTACTATTAATAGGGACAGGAAGTTTTATCGGGGGCGTTTTGCGATATGTGCTTGCACAATTTATTCAAACAAAATTTCTTTCCACTTTTCCTTTCGGAACTTTAGGCATAAATATTTTAGGAAGTTTCGCTATCGGTCTAGTATTTGCGTTTAGCGAAAAAACCAACATGACTCCCGAGATGAGGCTGTTTCTTGCTACGGGAATTTGCGGCGGATTCACCACATTTTCTGCTTTCTCAAACGAAACTTTTAGCTTAATGCGCGACGGACAACTTTTTTATGCTTCTGCTTACATTACCTCAAGCATTTTGTTTGGCGTGTTTGCAACATTTTTTGGATACTCAATTATTAAATTTATCTAACCATGGAAAATAATCCAAATGCAAAATTGCTTCGTATTTTTATAGGTGAAACTGACAAAATAGGTTATGAAACACTTTATGAAACAATTGTTTTTGAGGCAAAAAAATATGGGCTTTCAGGAGCAACTGTTACGCGTGGCATTATGGGTTTTGGAGCAAACAGTAAAATTCACACTTCAAAACTTCTTGAACTTTCTTCCGACCTCCCAATAGTTATTGAAATTGTTGACTCTGAAGAAAAAATTAAAGATTTTACAAAGATTGTTGAAAACTTATTTGAGCAATCAAAATCAGGCGGGTTAATTACGCTTGAAAAAGCAGAAATCATAAGGTACAAAGCCGGCAAATAAACTTTGCATTATTTCAAAGATATTATGAAATTCAGAAAAGCAACAAAAAAAGATGTTCCATTTATCGTAAAAATGTTGGCAAATGACAAATTGGGAAAATTGAGGGAAAATTACCAAAATCCTTTGCCTGAAAGTTATTACGCGGCTTTTGAAATTATTAATTCAGACCCAAATCAGGAATTGATGGTTTTGGAAAACGAAAACGATCCCGAAATTACAGGAACTTTTCAACTGACTTTTATTCCGTATTTAAGTTATCAAGGCAAATTAAGGGCGCAAATTGAGAATGTATTTGTTCGGGAAGATTTAACGGGACAAGGAATTGGGAAAAAAATATTTGAATGGGCAATTGAAAGAGCCAAAGAACGAAATGCGCATTTACTGCAATTGACCAGTGATAAAAAACGTCCAAAAGCGATTAAATTTTATGAAGATTTGGGTTTTATAGCTTCCCATGAAGGAATGAAATTGCATTTTATATAAAAAAGAGGCTGTCTAAAAAGAACTCATTTTTTAACCGCAAGGGACGCTAGGTTTTTCGCTAGGAACGCAAAATACTGATTTTAAAAAATAAACATTTTGCGAACATTGCGCTTTCTTTGCGGGCATAGCGGTTAAACCTACTTTTTAAAAAACCTCTTTTTTAAATCAATTTTAAGTCTATATTTATTTTGCTAAATAACTATGACAATCCGAAAATAACGCCATTATTGTCTATCGTCATACCTTCAGAAGCAGGAACTCGAGGCAATCCTGGCATTCGCATCATTTCGCCTAAAATTGGGATGATAAATCCAGCACCGGCAGAAATTTCAATTTCTCGCACAGTTACGTTAAAGCCTTTCGGCCTTCCTAAAATGGTTTCATTGTCTGTAAATGATTTTTCGGTTTTCGCCATACAAATAGGTAAATCATTTAAGCCGAGCCTGTCAATTCTTTTTAAATTTAACAAGGCCTTTTTTTCAAAATCAACCCCATCGGCGCCATAAATTTCTTTGGCAATTGTTTCAATTTTCTCTTTTACAGGCGAATTCCAATCGTACAAAGGTTTAAATTTAGATTTGTTTGCCTCCACCACTTTTACCACTGCTTCCGCCAGTTTTATTGCGCCTTCTCCACCTTTTTCCCATCCTTCAGAAACAACAGCCTGCACACCCAATGCAGCGCATTTCTCAACAATATAATCCACCTCTTCTTTAGAATCACTTATAAAAGCGTTAATGGCAACCACTGGTTCAATATTGTATTTTCTGATGTTTTCAATGTGTTTTTCCAAATTGCAAAAACCCTTTTTTATGAACTCCATATTTGGGGTATTGTATGCCTCTTTCTTAGCGCCGCCATGGTGCCGCAATGCCCTAATTGTTGCGACCAACACAACTGCTTTCGGACTTAAATTGGCAGCCACACATTTGATGTCCAAGAATTTTTCAGCACCTAGATCCGCACCAAAACCCGCTTCGGTAATCACATAATTTGACAAAGAAAGTCCCATTTTTGTTGCGATAATAGTATTGGTTCCCTGTGCGATATTCGCAAATGGACCGCCATGAATGATGGCCGGATTTTCTTCCAAGGTTTGCACCAAGTTAGGCTTAATGGCATCTCTCAACAAAATAGCCATCGCATTTTCTGCTTTTAAATCACGGGCAAAAACTGGTTTATTATCGAAGGTAAATCCGATAAAAATATTACCCAAACGTTTTTTTAAATTTTCAAAATCAGTTGCCATACATAAAATGGCCATCACTTCAGAAGCTGGTGTAATATTAAAGCCATCTTCTCTTGGAATACCGTTTGTGGTTCCTCCCAATCCAACAATAATGTTACGCAAAGCCCTGTCATTCATATCAATAACACGCTTCCAAACCACAGTTCGCGCATCCAAATTAAGATTGTTGACCTTGTTTTGTAAATTATTGTCGATTAAAGCCGACAATAAATTGTTTGCCTTTTCCACCGCATTAAAATCACCGGTAAAATGTAAATTGATATCTTCCATGGGAACAACCTGAGAATAACCGCCACCGGCAGCGCCTCCTTTAATTCCAAAAACAGGGCCCAATGATGGCTCGCGCAAAACAACGGTAGTTTGTTTTCCAATTTTATTTAAGCCCTCCGTTAACCCGATAGAAACTGTTGTTTTTCCTTCTCCTGCAGGTGTAGGCGTAATCGCCGTAACCAAAATCAAATTATTCTTTTTGATCTTTTCTTCATCAATAAAACTTAAAGGCAACTTCGCTTTAAATTTTCCAAACATTTCTAAATCATCTTCCTCAATACCAAGCTTGGCCGCAATTTCTTTAATATGCAATAATTTTTTGTTCTGGGCTATTTCTATGTCCGATAAATGTTTCATATATTTTTACGTTTTGCCAGCAAATATACAAATTCCATCATTCAGAATTGTTATAAATATGGATATGACAATTAACCAAATTAAAAAGAAAAAAAGAATTGTCAGTTCCTATTTGAAATTATATATTTGCACGTTAATTACAAATGAATTTTATAAAAATTAATTAAAGATGCAAAACAAAGGACTTATAAAGTTATTCGCTATTCTATTCGGATTAGTAAGTTTATATCAATTATCATTTACATGGTTTAC
>DAIQBF010000045.1:0-15998 GCA_036781305.1 Lutibacter sp. | reverse complement strand
GCGCGCAAAAAAGTTTTTTTATATTTTAAACTTAAAGTTGGTTAAACTACTTTAATTATGGATTTTAAAATTATTGATAGTACACCCAATTTGCGTTAGGGATTGCAGTGGAAATCCTTTTTAGTGATTTTTCATCGCTAAAAAGATTGTAACGAAAAGCCCGACCGCTCTTTTTAGCGGGAACGCCCAAAATATTCTTTGAATGAGATTGATTTTGATATTAGCCAAAAGTACCAATTACTTGATACCAAATACCAAATACCAGATACCAAAATAAATTAAAATCCCAATATCATTTTAGCGATCCAAAAATAAATCAATATTCCGAAAATATCGTTGCTTGTTGTGATGAAAGGACCTGTGGCCAAAGCGGGGTCGATGCCTCTTTTGTCTAAAATGATAGGCACAAAAGTTCCGATAATAGAGGCGATAATGATAACGGTAACCAAAGATATGGCAACGGTAATCCCAACTTTAATTTCAAAACCTAAAAAAAACATGCCAGCAGACATTAATAGCGCCGCAAGTACCAATCCGTTAAATAAGCTTAATGAAACTTCTTTTAACAATCTTTTCCACCAAGAACCTCTTAAACTGTCGTTTGCCAAACCTTGAAGGATAATTGCGGAAGATTGTACGCCAACGTTTCCTGCCATCGCGGCGATTAAAGGCGTGAAAAAGAAAAGTTCTTTGTATTTCACCATAGCAGATGAAAAACCGCCTAAAATGGAAACACTCACAAATCCGCCAAACAATGCTAGAATTAACCAGGGTAAACGTGCTCTTGTCAACTCCCAAATGGTATCATCAGCTTCAACATCCTGAGAAATCCCCGCAGCCATTTGGTAATCCCTTTCCGCTTGGTCCTTAATTACGTCAATAATATCGTCAATGGTGATTCTTCCCACCAAACGATCCATTTTATCCACAACGGGAATGGCTTCCAAATCGTATTTTCGCATGATTCGCGCCACATCTTCCGCTTTGTCGTCCACATGCACAAAATCCACTTTTTTTATGAATACATCTTTAATGGCCGTTCTGGTTGTGGTTGTCAACAAATCTTTTAGCGACAACCGTCCTTTTAAGATGTTATGATCATCAACCACATAAATGGAATGTACGCGGGTCACTTCCTCAGCTTGGGCGCGCATTTCTTTAACACACCTGAGCACAGTCCAATTTTCATTTACTTTTATTAACTCTTTTGCCATTAAACCACCCGCAGAATTTTCGTCATACCTCAAAAGATCCCGAATGTCATTGGCATGCGCTTCATCTTCAATATGGGAAATTACTTCTTCCTGTTGCTGGTCGGTAAGTTCCGCAATAATATCGGCGGCATCATCGGTATCCAATTCCGCAATTTCTTCCGCAATTTCTTTGGATGAAAGTCCACCCAATATTTTTTCGCGCGTGTTTTCATCCAATTCGGTAATGATGTCTGCGGTTACATCGCTATCCAGTAATTTTATCAAATAGATGCCTTCCTCAACGGTTAAATCTTCGATAATCTCGGCAATATCGGCATAATGCACTTCTTCCAAAATCTTTAAAATCGCCCCATCTTTCCCTTCAGCAATTAATTGCTGAATTTCATCAATGTATTTTGTTGTTATTTCAAACGACATCATTTTCTATTTTGGAGGTCAGACTTATAAATTCTTGCACGGATAATTGTTCCGGGCGTTTGTTAAAGATAGGGTCTTCCCTTAAATTATCTGATAAATTGAGTGTTTTTAAACTGTTTCGCATTGTTTTTCTGCGCTGGTTGAAAGCGGTTTTAACAACGGTATAAAACAATTTTTCGTTAACGGGTAAAGTGTAATTTTCTTTTCTGATAAGTCTAATTACGCCAGATTCAACTTTTGGGGGCGGATCAAAAACAGTGGGCGGAACCGTAAATAAATATTCAACCTCATAAAACGCCTGGGTTAAAACAGATAGAATACCATATACTTTACTGCCTTCTTTTTCTGCAATGCGTTTGGCGACTTCTTTTTGGAACATTCCTGAAAATTCGGGGATTTGATGCCTGTTTTCCAGTGTTTTGAATACAATCTGCGTGGAAATGTTATAGGGAAAATTTCCGATAATCGCCACTTGTTCCCCATCAAAATAATCGGAAAGGTCAATTTTTAAAAAGTCTTTTGAAATAATCTTGTCTGCCAAGTTTAAATAGTGGGTTTTTAAATATTCCACCGATTCCGTGTCAATTTCAATCACGTGTACAACCAACGGTTTTTTGAGCAAATACTTGGTTAAAACACCCATTCCCGGTCCTATTTCCAACACATTTTTATAGCCTTTCTCCGTTAGGCTGTCCGCGATATTTTGCGCTATTTGCTCGTCCTTCAAAAAATGTTGTCCAAGGTGTTTTTTTGCTCTAACGCTCATAAATTAGTTTTTTACGCTCATACTAAATTGTTCGCTGATTACTTTTAATTCGGTTCTAAAAGATACAAATTTACCATTAAAAAGTTTTAATGCTTCATCACGCAATCTTGCGGCATCTTCTTTATAATAATCCTGTAAAGTTTCGATACTGTCTGTGGTATATTGCACAGAATACGTAGTGCCGCCCATTTCTTCCTCAAGCATCACCTGGCTCATTTTAGCGTAACTGAATTTTCCGGTCGAAAGCATATCGGGAATGTGTTTTTCCTTCATCCATTGCAGCCATTCGTCGTGAATGGATTCTTCTATATTTGTGGTGACGTTGTAGATGTACATTTTTAGTTAAAAGTTAAATGATTGATATATTAAAAGTTAAATATTGGATATTAAAAGTTTTTTGCAAATATTATCATAATTTAAAATCAAACTCCCTTTCCTTCGGAAAGGGCTGGGGATAGGATTTTATTTTCCCTAATTCACCGCATCGCCTCTTAGTTCCCTAAATTTTTTGCGCGCATCCACCACATAAATGCTCGATGGATAGTCAAATATAATTTTTTGATAGTATTCTTTTGCTTTTTCAACGGAATTTAATTTGTTTAAATACAATTCCGCCAAATAAAAGGTTGCATCATCGGCTAAAATATCTTCTTTATTCAGTTTTATAATTTGTAAAAAATTGTTTTCCGCATTGGTGAACTGATTTGTTTTTTCATACAACTGCGCTTGTTTAAACAGTGCTTCATCTTCAATGGGATGTCCTTTGTATTCATTTAAAACAACTTGTAAAGTATCAATGGCTTGTTGATTTTTATTTTGAAAAGAGAGCAAATCTGCCACGGCATATTTTTTTAAGGCAATTTTTAGGCTGTCTTTCACGGCATTGTCTGTAATGAGCAAATTTAAGGCCAGCGCATCGTTTGCAATAAGTTGTGAAGTTGAATTTTTTAACACGCTGAGCTGTGATTGCGCCCATTCAAAATCACCTTTAAAATAGGAGGTTTGTGCAATTTTAAACCTTGCTGTTTGTCCGATGGGTTGATTTTTTAAATCGTTTTGAACTTGCGTATAATAAATTAAAGCACTGCTAAATTTGTTTTCAAACACCAAAATATCGGCTAATTTTGTTTTTAAATACCCTTTTTGGAATTCATTAATGGGCAATTTCAGGGCTTCTTTTAAGACCGAGATGGCTTTTTCAGATTCGTTTTTTTTGAAGGCCAAAAATTCCGCATAAATGGCCTGAATATTCAAAGTGGCGGCGTTTTTCCCATATTGGCTGAATAATTGCTGAAATTGGGCTTCAACAGTTTTTACAGGGGCATTTGTTTTAATGTTCACCTCGAGCAAATACAATTTGGCGAGCAATTCGGTTTCTAAATTTGTCGCATTTTCCAACACATAGTTGAAGCAGTTTTTTGTGGCTTCAAAATCGTTGTTTTCAAAAGTGATTTTCCCTAAATTTATGATGCCGTTTAAATTGCCCAAATTCCTTTTGTGCAATGCTTTTTCCTGGATAAATGCTTTATCGTATTCTTTTTGTTGAATAAAAAGCCAGCTTAACAACTCATTCCAGTTACTTTTGGGATTGTTTTGCGACCGTTTTAATAAGAGTTTTTTCAGCAAAACATTTGGTTCATTTTCGGCATCTTCGCTAATAAATTTCCCGATATAACTTTTTGAAATTGATTCGTAATTTTCATTCGTTTCAATCAGGTCTAAGTAGGTGTTAAACATATTTTCCAGTTCTCCCTTTTCACTGTAAATTAAGGCAATCTGGAAGTTATAATTGGCATTTGGGTTTGCTTTCATGGCTTTTTTGTAAGCTAAAAGCGCATAATCCAGCAGGTAATTGTCCTGAAATGTTTTTCCGATGACATAACCCAATCCCGGCGTTTTGTCTATGGCAAGCAATGCTTTTTCATAATAGGAAACCGCTTTGTCCAAATGATTTTGCAATTGCTCATTATAACCCAACTCCACATACAAATATTCCTGATTTGGATAGCTTTTTAATTGTTTTATGACAATTTGATTGACTTCCTCAAATTTTTCCAACTGTTGATAACAGTCAATTAAGGCATTTAAATAATTGGCGTTATACGGATTTTTCTCCTGTAAAGTTTTGTAAAGCGAAGCTGCTTTTTCATATTCTCCATTCCTGAAATACTGTGACGCCAGTTCCGGTTCCTGTGCATAAATATGCAAGGAAAAACAACAGATAAGCAGGATTAATGTATTTCGCATAAGCCGATTTTTACATTTTTCAAAGATAGCCAAACAAGTGTTAAAGTTTTAATAATTAAAACGGTTTTCATAAAAGCACTGTTACAAATTTACCCGTAAAAAGTCTTTTTGGAAAGAACCCTTAAATAATTAGGTTATGAAAGCACTGGCAGAAAATTACGAAACAAAAAAGAACAGCGCATTAAATTTTATGAAAAACGGACAATTGAATGCTTATTTTGAAGCATTGATTGAAATGAACAATTACAAAAAACTGCTGTTTACCGTTTGTGCTAATTAATGAATTCAAATCCGCAATAAGGCACCAAAGCATCAGGAATTTTAATTCCTTCGGGTGTTTGGCAATTTTCCAATAAGCCTGCCAAAACGCGCGGCAATGCCAGTGAACTTCCGTTGAGCGTATGCGCCAGTTCGGTTTTTCCTTCCTTGTTTTTAAACCGAAGTTTCAATCGGTTTGCCTGAAATGTTTCAAAATTTGAAACAGAACTAATCTCCAACCAACGGTCTTGCGCTGTTGAAAAAACCTCGAAATCATAAGTTAAGGCTGAGGTAAATCCCATATCTCCGCCACACAAACGCAATATTCTATAAGGCAATTTCAATTCCTGCAAAATTCCTTTTACATGATTTACCATAAATTCCAAAGCTGCATAAGAATTTGACGGATGTTCAATCCGCACAATTTCCACTTTATCAAATTGATGCAACCTATTTAACCCGCGAACGTGTGCGCCATAAGAACCGGCTTCTCTTCTAAAACAAGGTGTATAGGCAGTTTTGAGAATAGGAAATTCGGATTCTTTTAAAATTACGTCTCTGTAAATATTGGTAACTGGGACTTCCGCAGTGGGAATTAAATATAAATTATCTGTGGCATCATGGTACATTTGCCCTTCTTTATCGGGCAATTGTCCGGTTCCAAATCCCGATGCTTCATTCACCAAATGCGGTACCTGCACTTCCTCATAACCGGCAGCGGTATTTTTATCCAGAAAATAATTGATCAAAGCGCGTTGTAATTTTGCGCCTTTTCCTTTGTAAACGGGAAAACCTGCACCTGTAATTTTATTGCCCAATTCAAAATCGATGATGTCATATTTTTTTGCCAATTCCCAATGCGGGACAGCGCCTTCGTGCAATTTTGGAATATCGCCATCCTGAAAAATGTTTAGGTTGTCTTCTGCGGAAGCGCCTTCCGGTACAATTTCATTGGGAATATTTGGAATTAAGTACAATAATTCCTGTAATTCATTTGCTTTTTGCTGAAGATTTTCAGCTAATTCCTTTGATTGATCTTTTAACTGAATGGTTTTTTGTTTTAAAATACCGGCTTTTTGGGTTTCGCCCGCTTTAAACAAGTCGCCAATATCTTTGGATAGTTTATTGGATTCGGCCAAAACAGCGTCCAATTCCGTTTGAATCGCCCTTCTTTCTTCATCAGCCAAAATGGTTTTATCCACCATTTCTTCGGCATTTTTAAAATTTCTTTTTGCCAGACCTTTTAAAACAGTTTCCCTGTTTTCTCTAATAAACGCTACCTGCAACATGGTTATTTTTCCTTTAAATGAAAGGCAAATTTAGGAAATTGTAGCGAAAAGAAACTATTTAGCTTCATTTGATTTAACACAAACGGTTTCATTTATGGCTGAAATAATTTGCGGCACTTCTGAAATTTTAAAATTGAAGTCTATTTTAAAGGTGTTTTTAGTGGATTTTGTGATTTTAAATTTGCCTTTTTTGATGGGATAATAACCTGTTTCACCTTTGCAGAAGCACAAGCGCCCAAAGTGTAATTTTATATCTTGAAGCGTTTCATCGGTCAATGTTCTTGGGGAAATAATGGAATCCAATTCGGCAAAAACGATTTCAGAATAGTTGCTGTCTTGGGTATTTGGAATGGGATTTCTGGTGTATATATATTTAAAAATCGTTTTATTTCCTTCAGAAATTACGGGATATAAATTGCCGAATTCGTCTTTTTCAAATTCCAATGAGGTGTTTGGCAGCAATTCAATGGTGCAATCGCCATTTTCCGGGCAATTTAAGGTATTTATTAAAATTGCTTCATTTACCACAAAATCAGCGGTCATGTTTTTAGTTGATTTGCACGACACAATAATTAGAAACAGCAATGGCAGTAGGTTTTTCATTTGTTTTATTTTTTTGTATTTAAAATTCAAACAGCGTACCGTTTATAATCTCTAGTGATTTTTGTTTGTCTTTTTCCAATTGGTTTGTCAGTTCTTCAACTGAGTTAAATTTTTGTTCATCACGCAAAAATTTCAGTACGTCAATTTGAATTTTTTTGCCGTATAAATCTTTGTTGAAGTCGAAGAAATGAATTTCAATGGTTTGATGTTTTCCTTTTACCGTTGGGTTGTATCCAATATTCATCATGCCAAAAACGGTTTCATTTTCCAATTCGGATTTAACGATGTAAGAACCGGTTTTAGGCAATAATTTATACGTTTCTTCAATAAATAAATTGGCCGTTGGAAATCCGATTTTTTCACCAAGATTTTTCCCTTTTACAATTTCTCCCGTCAGCATAAAATGATAACCCAAAAAGCGGTTTGCTTCCCCGATGTTTCCATGTTTAATGGCTTTTCTAATTTTTGTTGAGCTGATGGTGATATGGTCAATTTCTTGTTGGGAAATTTTGGTCACTTCAAAACCAAAAATCTTTCCGTACTCAGTTAGTTGATCAAAATTACCTTCCCTGTTTTTTCCGAAACGATGGTCGTAACCAATGATTAGATTGGAAATATTTAGGCGGTCAACCAGCACGCTTTTTACAAAATCCAATGCCGTTTCTTCTGCAAAATCTTCTGTGAATTCATGTATTACCAAGGCGTCCAACCCTGTTTTTTTTAACAATTCAATGCGTTCTTCAATGGTGTTGATCAATTTAATATGGGAATCTTTCTGTAAAACCATTCTTGGATGCGGGAAAAAAGTCAATAAAACCGAAGAAGCATTGTTTTTTTTTGCGCTGCCGATTAGGTTCGACAAAACTTTTTGATGACCGATATGCACGCCGTCAAAAGTTCCAATGGTAACAAAAGTTTTGTTTTTTGAAGTGTAGTCGGCTAAATCGGTATAAATTTTCAATTTGAAAATAAGTTTGGTTATGTATGGTTACAAAAATACTTTAATTAATTAAAATGTGATTGATGTGCGTAATTAATTTGGTATTATAATTGTGCACAACAGATTATCAATCTATATTTGTGAATTCAGTACCTATCTTTATCATCATATATTATGAAATTGGCATTACGGAAATAAGTGTAATTGACAAAAAAGGGTGCGAATTACCCATGACCAGTAAAAACAAATAATAGCTTCAAATGAAACAACATTACAAAAAACAGTTCCTTTTAACATTTTTTTTATGTCTTCTGTTTTTTGCTGTTTCGGCACAAAATTCCGATGATTTATGGTTTAAAAGCAGTGGCCTTCAAAAAAGCAATTCTAAAAAATTAGCTCGAAAGTCCATTCCGAATAAATTTGAAAGCTACGAGTTAAATTTAAACCAACTCAAAAGCAAGTTAAGCAAGGTGCCAAAGCGAAATGGGAATTCGGATAAATCAAGCACTGTTTTAAGTTTTCCTGACGAAAATGGAAAATTGGAAAAATACCAAATTTTTGAAGCTTCCATCATGGAAGAAGGCCTTCAAAAACAATATTCGAATATCAGGTCTTATGTTGGAAAAGGAATTGACAATCCCGGATCTGTAATAAGATTTAGCGTAACACCCTTAGGTTTGCATGCCATGGTTTTGAGAAATTCCCAAGGAAGCGTTTATATTGATCCAACTACTGAAAATGGTGATTCTTATGTAGTTTATTCCAGCAAGAATTTACCTTCCATAGAACCGTTTGAATGTAAATTTGATGAGGTAAACACCGCTAAAAAAACCGGCGCAACAACCGCTTCTGCGAAAGCTGAAAATGCAAACGACGGAAAATTAAGAACCTTTAGGCTGGCCGTCGCCACAACCGGAGAGTATTCGCAATTTCATTTAAACAGGCAGCATATAAGTTCATTAGCAACAGATGCCGTAAAAAAAACAGCTGTGTTATCAGCAATTGTTACAACGATGACCAGAGTAAACGGAATTTTTGAAAGGGATGTTTCTTTAACGATGAAATTGGTTGCCAACAACCCGGCAATTATTTTTTTGGATGCTGCTACTGATGGTTTTACAAATAATGATTCCAATAAGTTAATAAATGAAAGCCAAACGATTATTGACGCGAATATTGGAACAGCCAATTATGACATCGGCCACACTTTTAGTACTGGTGGCGGCGGATTGGCGCAGCTAAATTCCCCTTGTACCACTTCAGGAAAAGCCAGAGGAATTACTGGTTCTACAAATCCAACTGGAGATGCTTACGATATCGATTATGTTGCCCATGAAATGGGACATCAATATGGCGCGCATCATACTTTTAATTTTGCAATAGAATCTGTTCCACCGAATAATTGTAATGGAGCCAACAAAAACTTAGGAACAGCCGTTGAGCCAGGAAGCGGCACGACCATTATGTCTTATGCCGGACTTTGTGCTCCACAAAATGTGCAGAATGAAGCTGATTCCTATTTTCATTTGGTGAGTATCAGGGAAATGTGGGCAAATATTTCAACCGGAAGCAGTACCTGTGCTTCTATTTCCATTACAGGAAACAATGTTCCAACAGTAGATGATATTCCAAATTACATTATTCCAAAATCAACCCCTTTTATTTTAAACGCCAACGCATTGGATAGTAACGGAGATGTTTTAACCTATACATGGGAGCAATTGGATACAGAAAACACCACTTATCCTTTGGTTTCAACCGCTACAGGCGGACCAGCTTTTAGATCCATTCCGCCTAGTAGTTCTTCAAGGCGTTATTTCCCGAATCAAAAAACTGTGAATTTGGGAAATTTATCAGACGCCTATGAAGTGTTGCCATCTGTTGGTAGAACCATGAAATTTGGGGTAAATGTGAGAGACAACCGAATCAATGGCGGACAAACAGCGAGCAAGGAAACGACAGTTACTGTTGCCGGAGGTTCCGGCCCGTTTAAAGTTACTTCTCAATCAACTGATGTAGTTTGGGATTCCGGAACAGCACAAACGATAAAATGGGATGTTGCGAACAGCAATTTAGCGCCGATAAATTGTGCTTTAGTTAATATTCTTTTGTCTAACGATGCAGGTTTAACATTCCCAATAATTTTGGCTTCAAATGTGCCAAATGATGGCTTGCATGAAATTGTTGTTCCAAATAATGCAACCAATACTGCTCGTGTTAAAGTTGAAAGTGTGGGAAATATTTTTTATGCGATAAACGCCAAAAACATCACTATTCAAACTTCTGAGTTTATTATGAATTTTGCGAGTTATTCAAATAATGTGTGTATTCCGAGCAGTGCGGTTTATAGCTTTATCTACAAAACTTTTTTGGACTTTAATGAATTGACAACTTTTTCTGCCACCGGAAATCCTGCCGGTTCAAAAGTTACTTTTAATCCGACCACGGCAACCGCCAACAATACAAGTGTCCAAGTCACCATTAGCGGAATTGCCATTACTGGAAATTATGACATATCCATAAAGGGAACTTCTGCTTCCATAACTAAAACAACAAGTATCAATTTAGGTGCTTACAGCGCAACTGTTGTGGCGCCAACTTTGGTTTCGCCGGCCAATAATGCGATTGATGTATTAAAACCCTTTTATTTAAATTGGAATGATGACATCAACGCTACAAATTATCTTGTTCAGATTGCTGAAAATTCCAATTTCGGCATTATATTAGAATCAGCCAATGTAAATGTAAGCGCTTTTTTACCTCAAAATTTACAGCCGAAAACAATCTATTTTTGGCGGGTTAAATCTATAAATGGTTGTGGCGAGGGTGTTTTTTCAGGCATATTTAAATTTACCACTGAAAACGAGGTGTGTGACATCAATAATGCAGCGGATATTCCTTTAAAAATTCCTGATGACAATGCCAAAGGAGTTACGTCAATTATCAGTGTTACAACCAACAAAGTTATTAGAAATGTCAATGTTATCGTAAATATTACACACCAATGGGTGGGCGATTTGGACCTGACTTTAATAAGTCCAAGCGGTAGACAAGTCATGTTATCTGCCAATAATGGAGGTGATGGAATAGGATATACAAATACTGTTTTTGACGACAGTGCTTTAAGCCCAATTGGTGATGGAATTGCGCCGTTTATTGGCACATTTAGTCCGGAAGGATTATTGTCAAATTTTTATGATGAAGAATCTTATGGCGTCTGGACTTTAAAAGTTGTTGATTCAGGACCTGAAGATGTTGGGAAAATCAATAGTTGGAGTCTTGAAATTTGCGGGGTTCCTGTGGCTAGTGATGATAATGATAAGGATGGAGTTGTCAATAGTATAGATAAATGCCCCAATACACCATTAGGAAGTACAGTTGATTCTTTTGGCTGCTCTGGCTACTTAGCTAAAGACAATTTCACCATTGAAACAATAAGTGAAACATGCATAAATAAAAAGAATGGCCAAATTTTAATTACCACAAATCCACTTTATAAAACATATAATTATTACACAATTTTTAATGAAACAAAGTATAATTTCACAGATAAATTAACTCTTACTGATTTAAATCCGGGTACTTATGATGTATGTATTATTGTTGAAGGGGAGCTTTTTAAACAATGTTATGTTATTACAATTGAGCCAGGAATAACAATTTCGGCAAAATCGAGTGTTGCTTCTGGAAAAGCTTCCATTGAAATTGAAAAGGGAACTTCACCATTTACGGTATTTGTAAACGGATTAGAAAAATTCGAAACCAATGCCCCAATATTTTCTGTCGATGTAAAAAGCGGCGATGTATTGGAAGTTAAAACGGCTGTTTCCTGCGAAGGAATCTATTCAAAAACAATAGATGGTTTTGATGGTGTTTTTGCCTATCCAAATCCAACACAAGGCCTTTTTGAGATAACGGTTCCAACTGCGAGAATGGAAGTGGTTATTGAAGTATACAATATCCTTTCACAATTGATTTCTGCAAAAACCTATCCGGTTGTTTACGGAAAAGTACAATTAAGCTTAGAATATAAACCTACAGGATTGTATATCGCAAAAGTGCTATTAGACCAACCGGTGTCTATTAAAATTATAAAACAATAATTCGAGAAATTTATGATATATCGCAGTGCTAAGGTTGAGTTTATGGTTTTGTGGCAGCGGTGGAGGCGAACCAACACCTCCACCGGTTGTAAATACAGCACCAACAGTCCCAACATTAACCTATCCCACCAACAATTTATTGTGTATAGACAATGTGTTGAATTTTACTTGGAACGCTTCAACAGATGCTGAGGGCGGTGTTATTACGTATGAAATACAAGTTTCCAAAGACAATTTATTTACCCAAATTGCACATACGTAAACATCAACCACCACGAGTAAATCAATTACCTTAGAAAAAGGAATTGCTTATTATTGGAGGGTAAAAGCAACTGACAATAAAAGCGCCTCAAGCAATTATTCAGCTACTTTTAATTTTTATACTGAAGGTGTCGGCATTACAAACCATCTGCCATTTTCACCAGTTTTGGTAAGTCCGGCTTTAAATTCGGTACAAACAGGAACGAGTGTAAACTTACAATGGACGGGAAGCGATGTTGACACGAGCGACACGTTAACATATGATGTGTATTTTGGAACTGCAAATCCGCCAACAGTTGTGTTTTCTGCTAATCAATCTGCTTTGACATCAAGCAGAACTGTTTCTGCTTCAACAAAATATTACTGGAAAGTGGTAGTGAAAGATAACAAAGGCGGACAAACAATTGGTCAAATTTGGAGTTTTACGACGGATTAGACGAATGTTAAAGGTTGAATATTGTGGTTTTCCTTTCATTAAATTATGAATATCATATTGGTTTTCTTTTTTTGTTATTTCGTATCACAGAAAAAAACAGTAGTTTAACCAGCTATTCTTCAGGTATTTATTTTGTGAAATTTAAGTTAGAATAAACGCATAAATTAAAGGGTATTAAAGAAGAAACTTGTTTATAAATTTCTTAATAAAGAACCCGTTGGGTGCAATTAAATTATTTGTGTTTTAATATTATTGATTGGTCTTTCAAAAATAAATTTATTGATGAATTGCACCAAAGTTAATGCTGTTATTTTAGCCAAAATTCTTGTTTTAAAACCTTGAAAAGATTTAGCATAATTTCGTCTAATCATAAATTGGTCACACAATTGAGAAAATAATGTTTCTATTCTTTTTCTTGATTTTCTAAAAATATAAGGTTGTTTTTTATATCCTATTTGATTTGTTCTCATAGGAGTTTCCAACTTTATATTTGCTGTTTCAAACAAATCTAATTGTAAGGTTGAAGATAAATATCCTCTATCTCCAAGTAACACACAATCAGACATTTGATGTTTTAAATCTTTTAATAAATGTACATCATGAACACTCGCTTTTGTAATGTCTATTGATTGAAAAACGCCAGAAACAGTACAAACCCCATGAAGTTTGTAACCATAAAACCACGTGTTTTGTGATGCACAAAAACCTTTATCTGGCGAAGTCTGAAAATCATCTTTACAAATTTTTATTCTAGTATGACGAGCCATTTTACAAATCTCAAGCGGCATACTATCAACAATAAAATAGTTTTCAAATTCAGTGAATTTTGAATATAAATGTTGTCTAATTTCCTCTGCAAAATAGAATAATTTTTTTCTTCGTTTATTATACTGACTTCGCTCAATTAGATTTGTGATTTGCCCATTTTGCAACTGATTGAAAAATGAATTTTCACTGTCAATAGACATATATTCAGAAGTTAAACTCAATGCAACCACCTATAAATCAGACATTTTTAATCTTCTTCCAGCTCGATTTTCTGTATTTAAAACAATATTCAAAGAACTTATAACTTCTAAAATTTTAAAATAATTTTTCACTATATTTGACATAAATATTGGTTGTTTAGCGACTTCAAGATACTGAATTTCAGTATCTTGACCAATATTTATAACACTTTCTTTAAATTAAATAATTGCACCCAACGGGTTAATAAAGAATAAGTTTGTATTGTCTCAAAATTTAATATTTCCCTCTCTTGATTTTATTTTGATAACAATTACACTGGCTTCTAGAATGGCAATGAAGTGTGTTTTACAACCCCTGAGTTTTCTAATATTTTTAGTATAACAAATTTTGAGGTTATATACTACTAAATAAAAAAGGGGTAGAAACATAAGTTTCTACCCCTTTTTTAAGTAATAACTGAATTGTTAAAATGAGTATTTAACACCTACCTGAAGTTTCCAAGTCTCACCATAGTAATAATTAGTGTCAAATGTATTAACAGGATATTCACCATTTACCTTTACAAATGAATAGGAAGGAACATTAGAAGCGTCTTTACCTTCATATTTTAAAATGCGCCCTCTGCTTGATACGTTATTATTTTGAGAAACACCCCACTCAGAGTTCAGAAGGTTACCAACATTTAAGAAATCTAAACTAAATTGTAAAGTATTCTTAGTTTTACCTACTTTTATATAATACTCACGTAATAACCTTAAGTCAAAATTATGAACCCAAGGAGAGCGTGCAGCATTCGCTTCAGCATAACTACCTTTGTTATTGCTTAAATAAGTGTCTTGTTCCATAAAGTTAAAGAAAGCAGTTTCATCAGCTGTACTAATAAATTTTATATCCCCTTTATTTTTAGGGATATAAATTAAATCTGTAGCAATACCATCACCATTCATGTCGTTGGAATAGCTATAACTATATCCGCTTGAAGAATTACCAGAATAAAATACGTTAATAAATGTTGACGATTTTAAGGTCTCATTCCACCAAGGAATTTTATAGGAAACAGATCCAATTACTTTGTGTGGAACAACATATTGAGAACGCTGTAATTCCGGAATATGTGGTCCGTCAACTTCATATAACCCGCTATAAGCAGAAGAAGCATTACTACCTGGCATACCAGAAATTTCTTGAGATTCCGTAAAAGTATAAGCAGCCATTAATCTTAAATCTTTTATAGGTTCTGCATTCACTGTAATATTAGAAATTGCTCCCCAACCTTCGCTTGTGTTTGTTAATACGTAAGCATTTTTAGCAGTATAGGTACGAGCTGCACTTGCAGGGTAAATATAACGATCGTCAGCACCAGAAAAACGTAGCCATGTAGCATCAGGTTGTTTAATATTGTAATTTTCAAGCATTACACCATTCATGTTTTTGGTGTATATGTTTTCAAAAGTAACAGATAAAGGGAAAGATACAGGAACCTGATAGTCAAAAGCTAAAGATGTTTTCCATACCTGTGGCATTTTAAAATTTGGGTCTACACTATTTACATCACGAGGCAATACACCATCTTCAGGACTTATTGTATTTGGTAAATTTAATCGACTAATCATTTCATCTACATCCGTAATCATTGGTCCTGCTAAACCTGCTAAAGCTGGGTTAGCGCTTTTGATAGTACCATCAGCATTATAGGTAGTTGTAGCGGCGTAACTTCCTTGTACCATTCCAGAGTTGGTAGGCATGTTGGTAAAAAACACTAACGGTAATCTACCAGAAAATATACCTGTACCACCTCTAAGTTTCATAGATTGATCGCCTTTTATGTCCCAAGTAAAACCAACTCTAGGAGAGAACTGAACATTTGCATCTGGCCATATACCAGTATCAATTTTTCTACCTCCAAAATCTAAACCTAAAATTGAATTGTTTGTAATAATGTTGTCTTCATACTTTAAATAATCTGCACGAACTCCATAAGATAATTTAAAATTTGGATTAACATTCCAATCATCTTGAAGGTAAAGACCTAATTGATTAAAGGCAACTTCGGCAGTTGGGTTTAGCTCTCCATCATAACCATAGGTAACTGCAAAATCTCTTGGTGCAGCTTTGCTAAGGAAATCGGATACACTAGCGTAGCGATAATAACCTGTACCATTTCGCATATATGAATTGTTAGCCAATTGATGTTCAAAACTAATACCTCCAGTAATTGTATGATTGTCCATGTAATATGTTAAATTATCAAAAGCTGTAAAAGTATTGTTGTTTACGGCATTGTTCCAAGTAAATAATTCGTAACCAGCAGACATATAAGGTTCTAATATTTGAGTTCCACTTGGAGTTACACCATTCATGATATCAATAAAAGGAAAAGGTGAAGAATTTGAACCACGCGCATCTTGTATTTTAGAATACGTTACAAGTAATTGATTTGAAAGTTTATCTGAAAATCTGCTATTTAAGTCTGCTGAGAATGAATTAACAATATT
>DAIQBF010000044.1:0-16316 GCA_036781305.1 Lutibacter sp. | reverse complement strand
CCAATTATCAATCTGGCCATCGGAAGTCCCGATTTAGCACCACCAATAAGTGTAGTTGAGGCAATTAAAAACGCCATGCAACTGCCAACTGCCCATCAGTATCAAAGTTATCAGGGCATTCCAGAATTGCGCGAAGGCATTTCAAATTTTTATAAGAACAATTATAAGGTATCATTAAATCCTGCCAATGAAATCCTGCCGTTGATGGGTTCCAAAGAGGGAATTATGCATATTTCTCTGGCTTTTTTAAATGCAGGCGATAAAGTGCTGATTCCAAATCCGGGATATCCCACTTATGAATCTGTTACCAGATTGCTGGAAGCAGAACCTATTTTTTATGATTTAAGACAGGATTCAAACTGGTTGCCAAATTTCGGGGAAATTGAGAAGCAAGACCTAACTAAGGTAAAAATAATGTGGGTAAATTATCCGCATATGCCAACTGGATCGATGGCTTCTAAAGAAATTTTTGAACAATTGATTGCCTTTGGAAAAAAGCACGATATTTTAATTGTGAATGACAATCCCTACTCTTTTGTGCTGAATGACAATCCGATAAGTATTTTGGAAGCGGAAGGCGCAAAAGATGTGGCCATTGAACTAAATTCATTGAGCAAAACTTTTAATATGGCAGGATGGCGCGTTGGAATGGTGGTAGGCGATGCGGAGATTATCAAAACAATATTGGAAGTGAAAAGCAATATGGATTCCGGGATGTTTTTTGGCATTCAGAAAGGAGCTGTAGAAGCTTTTAAACTTTCTGAAGCCTGGTTTGTAAAACAAAATGAAATTTATAAAAAAAGACAGAAAGCAGTGCGGGAAATTTTTGACGCTTTAGGCTGTACCTACAATAAAAATTACGGCGGATTGTTTGTGTGGGCAAAATTGCCCGAAGGCAAAAATGCAACTGATTTTACCGATAAGTTACTTTATGAAAACGATGTATTCATTGCTCCCGGAAATATTTTCGGTTCTAATGGAGAAGGTTACATTCGTGCTTCATTGTGCGTATCGGAAATTGAATTGAAGGAAGTGTTAAACAGATTAACGAAGGTAGAAATTTAAGAAATGGAAAAATTAGTGATTATTGGTTTGGGATTGATTGGAGGTTCTTTAGCACTCGATTTAAAGAAAAGAGAAGGCTATAAAGTTTATGGAATCGACCAAAATCCTGAGCATATTAAAAAAGCGTTGGAGCTGGGCATTATTGAGGAAGAAATCGATTTTTCCCAATTGGCGGATGCATCGGTGGTTATTGTAGCGATTCCAGTGAATAAAATTTCGGAAGTTACCCTGAAAGTATTGGATATTGTTTCGGAAGATACCCTGGTTTTTGATGTGGGCTCGGTAAAAAATGAAATTTGCAAGGAAATACAAAACCATCCAAACCGCAAAAATTTTGTGGCGGCGCATCCGCTTGCAGGAACCGAATTCTCAGGTCCAGAAGCGGCAATTTTAAATTTGTTCGACCATAAAGTGACCATACTTTGCGAAACGGAAAAGTGCGACTGGCAAATGCTGGACAAAGCCTTAAGTATTTTTAAAAAATTAAATATGCGCATTAAAATGATGAACCCTATAGAACACGACAGGCACATTGCTTACGTGTCGCACCTGTCGCATGTGAGTTCATTTATGTTGGGAAAAACAGTGCTGGAAATTGAAAAAAACGAGCAGCATATTTTTGATATGGCAAGTACAGGTTTTGCTTCAACAGTGCGTTTGGCAAAAAGCTCATCGAGCACTTGGACGCCCATTTTTCTTCAGAATAAAGAAAATGTCATCCGATCTTTGGAGGAATATATCAAAAACTTAAAAGAATTTAAGGAAATGATTGAAAACGATGATGAGGTCGGATTAAACAACAATATGAACAATACAAATTACATCAAAACAATATTGAACGGAATTAAATAGTTAAAACAGGAACGAAAATGGAAATTACGAAAGAAAACAGAAAATGGTTAGATGCCATGAATTTATCGCATCCCCTTGTAATAGCAGGGCCATGCAGTGCAGAAACGGAAGACCAAGTAATGAAAACAGCACATTTGCTTAAAAATACAGATGCCAATGTGTACCGGGCAGGGATTTGGAAACCTAGAACGCGTCCGGGAGGTTTTGAAGGCGTTGGAGAAATTGGGTTGCCTTGGTTGCAACGCGTGAAAGAGGAAACAGGAATGTTGGTAACTACCGAAGTTGGGAATGCCAGTCACGTTGAATTGGCATTAAAACACGGTATTGATATTTTGTGGATTGGAGCCAGAACAACGGTAAATCCTTTTGTGGTGCAGGAAATTGCAGATGCCTTAAAAGGAGTTAATATACCTGTATTGGTGAAAAATCCCGTAAATCCTGATTTGCCTTTGTGGTTGGGCGCGGTAGAACGTTTTCAAACAGCGGGAATTTCCCAGTTGGGCGTAATTCACCGTGGATTTTCAACCTACAATTCGCTGCATTACCGCAACAAACCAAAATGGCATTTGGCCATCGAGCTCCATAAAGAATTCCCTAATTTACCTTTAATCATTGATCCTTCGCATATCTGCGGACGAAGAGATACCTTGTTGGATGTTTCGCAAACGGCATTGGATTTAAATTATGACGGATTTATGATTGAAACGCATATTGATCCAGACAATGCGTGGAGCGATGCCAACCAACAAATTACACCGGCACAATTGGCCCAAATGACGGTCGATTTAAAAATTCGTTTGAAAAGCAGCAGCAAAGAAGAATTTCAAAGAAAATTGACGATGTATCGAAAAGAATTGGATCTGCTCGACAGCAATTTAATTGAGTTGCTGAAAGACAGAATGGGGATTTCTGAGCAAATTGGAAGATTGAAACACAAAGAAAATGTGGCGATTTTACAAAGCAGCAGATGGGCGGATATACTGGCAGCTATCGGAGAAGCCGCAGAAGAAAAAGGACTGAACAGGGAATTTGTGGAAGAAATTTTTAAAGCCATACACGTGGAATCCATCAATATTCAACATAACGTGAAATAAAAAGCCCCCTGGCCCCCGAAGGGGGAATTATAGAAAATTGAAAAGAGAATATTAAAAAAGACAACTAACTTTTTGATATATTCTCTTTTTTCTGTTTGAGTTTTTAACTGCTTTATTAATGAATATCACAACTGAATAATGGATACTTAAATTAGTTTTAGGTTCTCATTTAATAATGTTTAAAATATATTTAAATCAACTTCTCAAAGAAAACCGTCCTATGATTTTTTTTGTTGTAAAATATTGAAATTTTTAGCGTTGGCTGATGTTGTAACCCAAAGAGCCTTGCGGCTGGTCAAGTGTTGGGAGAGGCGGTCTGGGTGATGATGTTAAAAAAATTTAATTTATTTTACAGAAAAAGATCATCAGACTAGATTTTTTGTTTCTTTTTCATCAATGGAAAAAGAAAAGAGATAATAAAAGAGGTCTAAATCATTTTTTAGTTCAAAGGTGATATATATTCTATGCCAAACCTCCTTTAAAACAAGTAAACCTCAGTTTTTTTAACAAATTATTCCAAACTCGGTATAATGATAAAAATAAACTGTTATTTTTGTGCTGCACATGAAAATTGTAGAACAAATAAAACAACCCATTCTTGAAGAAATGGAACTCTTTGAAAGCAAGTTCAAAGAGTCCATGGCCACAAAAGTTCCGTTGTTGAACAGAATCACCCAATATATCGTAAGGCGAAAAGGAAAACAAATGCGTCCGATGTTTGTTTTTCTGGTGGCAAAAATGGTTTCTGGAGGAAAGTTTGAAGAACGCACCTATCGCGGTGCATCCGTTATTGAATTGATTCATACAGCAACCTTGGTGCATGATGATGTGGTGGACGAAAGCAACAAACGCAGGGGCTTTTTCTCCGTAAACGCACTGTGGAAAAACAAAATAGCCGTGCTTGTCGGCGATTTTTTATTGTCCAAAGGCCTTTTGCTTTCTATAGACAACAACGATTTTGACATTCTAAAATTGATTTCGGTTGCGGTTAGGGAAATGAGTGAAGGGGAACTGCTTCAAATTGAAAAAGCGCGGCGACTCGACATTACAGAAGCTGTTTATTTTGAAATAATCCGGCAAAAAACAGCCACTTTAATAGCGGCCTGTTGCGGTATTGGTGCGGCTTCTGTGGGAAGTTCTGATGAGGAAATAGAGAAAATGCGATTGTTTGGGGAACGTATTGGGATTGCTTTTCAAATTAAAGACGACTTATTCGATTATACCGATGCAAAAATTGGAAAGCCAACCGGTATTGACATTAAAGAACAAAAAATGACTTTGCCCCTTATTTATGTGCTGAATACCTGTACCAAAGAGGAACGCGACTGGCTGATAAAATCGGTAAAAAAGTACCACAACGATAAAAAACGCGTAAAAGAAATTATTGCTTTCGTAAAGGAAAAAGGAGGTATTGAATATGCTACAGAAAAAATGAAAGAATACCAAGCCAAAGCATTGGAATTGCTGAATGCCTACCCAGATTCTCTCTATAAGGATTCCCTTTTGACCATGGTCAATTATGTGATAGAGCGCAAAATTTAAGCTATATTATTTAGTTCAAGAAGTTCTTCCAAATGTTTTCTTGAATTGGACAATCTGGGCACTTTATGCTGTCCGCCCAATTTCCCTTGTAATTTCATCCAATCATAAAACAATCCTTTTCTGCCGAGGTTGATGATGGGCATAGCCAGCGCCATGTTGTGATAACGTTTTGCTTCATAATCGGAATTGATTGATTTCAGGGCATTGTCCAGCAATTCGGTGAAATAATTAAGATTTTCAGGAGGCGTTCTAAATTCAATCAGCCACTCATGTCCACCACTTTTTTCATCTACCATAAAAATAGGGGCAGCGGTAAATTCAGAAACTTCAGCACCGGTTTTTAAACAGGCCTTTTTTAGTGCAATTTCGGCATTTTCTATAATTAATTCTTCCCCAAAAACGTTTATGAAATGTTTGGTTCTTCCCGTAATTCTGATCCTGAAAGGTTCCAGGGAAGTAAATTTTACGGTATCCCCAATCAAATAACGCCACAAACCGCCATTGGTTGTGATGACCATCGCGTAGTTTGTATTGAGTTTTACTTCAGAAAGCGGTATGGCAATTGAATTTTCTCCGTCAAATTTATTCATCGGAATAAACTCATAAAAAATACCGTAATCGAGCATTAAAAGTAGGTCTAATGAATTATTGACATCCTGTATGGCGAAAAAACCTTCGGAGGCATTGTAGGTTTCGAAATATTTAAAATCCGCTTTTGGAATGAGTTTTTTAAATTGTTCCCGATAAGGGTTAAAATTCACGCCTCCATGAAAATAGACTTCAAGGTTAGGCCAAACTTCTAATATGTTGTTTTTTCCGGTTCTTTCCAAAACATAGTTTAACAGTACCAGCATCCATGAAGGAACACCTACCAAACTCGTAATGTTTTCATTAATGGTTTCATCTGCAATGGCTTTCATTTTACTTTCCCATTCCTCCATTAATGCAGTTTCCTGCTTCGGTGCGCTGCTGTAATCCGCCCAAAAGGGCAAATTTTCGATAATAATGGCCGACAAATCGCCAAAATAAGAGTTGTTGTCTTCAAAAACGGCACTGCTTCCGCCCAAACGCAAGCCTTTTCCGGCAAAGAGCTGGGCATCCGGATTGTTGTTAAAATACAGACAAAGCATGTCTTTTCCTGCTTTAAAATGGCAATCTTCCAAGGCTTCTTCACTTACTGGAATAAATTTGCTTTTTGAATTGGTGGTGCCGCTCGATTTTGCGAACCATTTTATGGTTGTTGGCCAAAATACATTTTGTTCTCCTTTTCGGGTACGTTCAATAAGGGATTCAATGGATTCATATTGCTGTATAGGAACATTTCTGGTAAAATCTTCATATGAGTCAATCGAAGAGAAACCATATTTCTTTCCAATTTCCGTATCCTGCGCTTTCTCCAATAATTTATGCATCAATTCTTCCTGAACATCAATGGGATATTTTAAAAATAATTCCATTTGATGCTTGCGCTTTTTCAAAAACCAAGAAATTATTGAATTAACTATTGGATAGGACATTTTATATTAAGTATCTTTAGACTCTAAATTTACTAAAAAAATACGATGCAATACCATACTGTTTTAAAAAAGATGATGACGGAATTAAATGATACCGTGAATTATTATTTGGAAGTGAAAAATGATTTTTTGAATTTAAATCAGTTGTTGGAACGTGAAATGGAAATACGCTTTGAAGGATATCAATGTTTATGCTGCGGGATGGAAAAGAAAATTTTCAGACAGGGATTTTGTTATGAATGTTTTTATGAAAGCGCCCATGTAGGGGACTGGATTATGAAGCCAGAGTTAAGTACAGCACATTTGGGAATTGGAGACCGCGATTTAGAATATGAAGAAAAAGTGCAATTGAAGCCTCATATTGTTTATTTGGCATTGTCGAGCAACGTAAAAGTGGGCGTTACGCGAAAAACCCAGATACCAACCCGATGGATAGACCAGGGCGCCTCCAAAGCGATTGAAATTTTGGAAGTTCCTAACCGATATTTGGCTGGAATTACCGAAGTTGCCTTAAAAGGACATGTTGCCGATAAAACCAGCTGGCAAAAAATGTTGAAGAATGAAATAGCGAAAATAGATTTAATTGGAGAAAGAGAAAAGTTAAAACAATACATTCCCAAGGAAGCGGAACCTTATTTTTTACAGAACAACGGCAAAATTACGATCATTGAATATCCCGTAATCAAATATCCCACTAAAATTAAAACATTAAATTTGGATAATACGCCTGTTTTTTCTGGGAAATTGATGGGCATAAAAGGCCAGTATTTATTGTTTGAAGACAATACCGTTTTTAACATCAGAAACAGCGAAGGGTATAAAGTACAACTAACGATTAAAAGTTAAAAATTAAAAGTTAAATTAAAATAAGAATTCAATTTACAACTTAAAATAGAAACTAAAACTGGGAATTTGTAAATTTTAGCTTTCAGACTATCATTTAAAGGTTATAACTTACATCTAAAATATCAACAATCCAATATACCAAAATACCAAGAAAAATATAGCAAATTATGCTTATTTTTGCTTTTCAAATAAATAAATATGAAAGCATATATTTTTCCGGGCCAAGGTGCCCAATTTACAGGAATGGGATTGGATTTGTATAACAATTCTCCATTGGCAAAAGAGCTGTTTGAACAGGCCAATGAAATTTTGGGATTTGAAATCACAAAAGTGATGTTTGAAGGCACTGCAGAAGAATTGCAACAAACGAAAGTGACGCAACCCGCCATATTTTTACATTCAGTGATATTGGCAAAAACTTTGAGAAATGGCTTTAGACCTGAAATGGTTGCCGGTCATTCTTTAGGAGAATTTTCGGCCTTGGTGGCAAACGGGGTATTGTCTTTTGAGGACGGACTTAAATTGGTTTCAAAAAGAGCACTGGCGATGCAAAAAGCTTGTGAAATGCAGATTTCCACCATGGCAGCCGTTTTGGGACTGGAAGATGCTGTTGTTGAAGAAGTGTGCGATGGTGTTGATGGTGTCGTTGTTGCGGCAAATTATAATTGTCCAGGACAATTGGTTATTTCGGGAGAAATTGCAGCGATTGACAAAGCTTGTGCGGCAATGATTGAAAAAGGAGCAAAACGAGCGATAAAATTGCCTGTTGGAGGTGCTTTTCATTCGCCTCTAATGGAGCCTGCAAGGGAAGAACTGGCCGAAGCCATCAAAAAGGCCATATTTCACAAGCCCACTTGTCCGGTTTACCAAAACGTGGTGGCAGAAGCAGTCAAAGATTCCGTTGAAATTAAAGAAAATTTAATTTTGCAATTAACGGCACCTGTGCGCTGGACACAAACCATACAACAAATGATTGCCGATGGCGCGACAGAATTTATTGAAGTGGGACCGGGCAAAGTGTTGCAGGGCCTGGTTAGAAAAATAGACAGAACCGTTGCTGCAAGAAGCGTAGAATAAGCCCCCTAGCCCCCGAAGGGGGAATTTTGTGAACGTTTTTTCATATATTTCTTTTCATTCAAACAATCATAAAAATAAATCTCATTTTGAGCTTGTTCAAAATGAGATTTTATATTACTGCAAACTGAGACTGCCAACTGCCAACTACCTCAGTGTTAACTGCCATTTCCAAGCGGAAAGCAATGCATCTTCCAAAGTGAGTTCGGCTTTCCATCCCAATTCTTTATTGGCGATGGTAGTATCGGCATAAGCCGAGGTAATGTCACCTTCTCGTCTGTCAACAAATTTGTAGTTCAGTTTTTTGCCGCTTACTTTTTCAAAAGTTTGAATCACTTCCAAAACAGAATTTCCTTTGCCGGTTCCTAAGTTAAAAACTTCAAATGAAGCCTTATTTTGCTTGTTTAACAATCTTTTTAAAGCCACGATATGAGCTTTTGCCAAATCCACCACATGAATATAATCTCTCACTGCAGTGCCGTCCGGGGTCGGATAATCATTTCCGAAAATCGACAATTCTTTGCGAATTCCCATAGCGGTCTGGGTCACAAACGGAATTAAATTTTGGGGAACTCCAATAGGCAATTCGCCAATTTTTGCCGACTCATGAGCGCCAATCGGATTGAAATAACGCAGGGCGATGGCTTTTAAGTCGGAAATTTTGGTGGTGTCCTTTATGATTTCTTCCCCAATTTGTTTCGTGTTTCCATAGGGGGATTCCGCCGGTTTTATAGGGGCATTTTCCGTAATTGGAAGTTCATCAGCTTGTCCGTAAACGGTGCATGAAGAGCTGAAAATAAAATTGGTAACGTTATTGGCTCTCATTTCCTGCAATACATAAACCAAGGAACTGATATTATTCTCATAATATTCCAAGGGCATTTGCACGCTTTCGCCCACCGCTTTTGAAGCGGCAAAATGTATGACGCCATCAATGGCATTGTTGGCGAAAAAGGTTTTAACAGCAATTTTATCTCTTAAATCGATGTTGTGATATTCAGGTTTAATATTGGTAATCGATGTTATTTTGTCCAGAACGTCAATGGTGGAATTGGATAAATTATCGATAATGACCACTTCTAATCCTTCTTGCTGTAATTCAACAACCGTATGGGATCCTATAAAACCCAACCCTCCTGTAACTAGTATTTTTTTCATAATTCAACAATTTCTCTTCCGACGGATTCATAATGAAATCCGTTATTTTTCATCAAATCCAAGTCGAAAATATTTCTTCCGTCGAAAATTACCGGACTTTTCATCAAGCTTTTCATTTTGGCGAAATCGGGAGAATAAAATTCCCGCCATTCAGTATTGATTAAAAGACAATCCACATTTTCCAGCACCTCATAGGCGTTTTTGCAAAAGGTAATTTGATTGCCGTAAATCTTTTTCATATTTGGCATGGCTTCCGCATCATAAACAGTAATTTCAACGCCTGCCAGCAACAATTCATTGATAATATCTAAAGAGGGCGCTTCCCTGATATCGTCGGTATTTGGTTTAAAAGCCAATCCCCACAAGCCAATTTTTTTGCCTTCAAGATTGTTTTTGAAATATCTTTGGACTTTTGGAATAAGTGATTTTTTTTGTTCTTTGTTGACTGCTAAAACCGATTTCAATATTTGAAAATCGTAACCGGCCGTGTCGCTCGAATGCACCAAAGCATTTACGTCTTTAGGGAAACAAGAACCCCCAAAACCAATTCCGGGAAATAAAAATTTGTTGCCAATTCTCGAATCTGAACCAATTCCTTTTCGAACGTCATCTACATTTGCACCAATAATTTCACACAAATTGGCAACTTCATTCATAAATGTGATTTTGGTGGCCAAAAAAGTGTTTGCGGCATATTTGGTAAGTTCGGCCGATTTTTCGTCCATGAGAATTACGGGACGGTTCACTGCGGTGAACGGACTGTATAACTTGGTTAAAATGCCGATTGCTTTTTCGCTTTTCGATCCAATTATAATACGCTCCGGATTCATAAAATCTTGCACAGCAAAGCCTTCTCGCAAAAATTCGGGATTCGAAACAACATCAAAAGGAACATCGGTTTGTTGGAAAATAATGTCCTTCACAATTTTTGAAGTGCCCACAGGAACAGTACTTTTATTGATGATAATTTTATAATCGGCAATCAGTTCACCCAATTGATGCGCTACGGATTCAACATATTTTAAATCTGCCGAGCCGTCTTCATCCTGTGGGGTTGGCAATGCCAAAAACACAATTTGCGAAGTGTCAAGGGCACTTTTTAAATCTGTTGTAAAATGAAGCCTGTCCGCATTGATATTTTTATGAAATAGTTCCTCTAGATTGGGCTCATAAATGGGCACAATTCCTTTTTTAAGCTGGCCAACTTTTTCTATATCAATATCAACGCAAATCACATTATTCCCAACTTCCGCCAAACAAGTCCCCGAAACGAGACCCACATAACCGGTTCCTATTACCGCAATATTCATTGTTTGTTGATGAATTTTAAAATGGTGGTGGTGATAAATTCAATTTGGCCATCTTCCAGTTCGGTATGCATCGGCAATGAAATCACTTCCTTTACCAATTGATTGGTAACCGGAAAATCAACTTCATCATATTTTTTGTCTGCATACGCCTTTTGCGAATGAAGCGGAATCGGATAATAAACACCGCAAGGAATGCCATTTTCATTTAAATAATTCGCCAAAGCATCTCTGTCTGTATTTAAAACCTTTAAGGTATATTGATGAAAAACGTGGCAATCACAATCTTCACAAATTGCTGGCGTGATGATGTTTTTTTCATTGGCGAAAGCCAAATTATATTTTTCCGCAGCGGCTTGTCTCGCTTTATTATAGGCATCCAAATGAGGAAGTTTCACATTTAAAACAGCTGCCTGAATGCTGTCTAAACGAGAATTTACGCCAACAACATCGTGGTGATAACGCACATACATTCCGTGGTTCACAATACCTCTTATTTTATGGGCCAAGTCATCATCATCGGTAAAAATAGCCCCGCCATCGCCATAACAGCCTAAATTTTTTGAAGGGAAAAACGAGGTAGAAGACACATGGCCTATAGTCCCCGCTTTCTTTTTGGTACCGTCTTTAAAAGTGTAAGTTGCGCCAATTGCCTGTGCATTGTCTTCAATTACAAATAAATTGTGTTCTTTGGCGATTTCCATGATGGCTTCCATATTGGCCACTTTTCCAAACAAATGGACAGGCACAATGGCTTTTGTTTTTGGCGTAATTGCTTTTTTGATGGCTTCTATGGAAATGTTGAAATCCACCGGATCAACATCAACCAAAACCGGCGTTAACTGAAGCAAGGCGATAACTTCAACAGTTGCGGCAAAGGTAAAATCGGCAGTAATTACTTCATCACCGGGCTTTAAGCCCAATCCCATCATCGCGATTTGAAGCGCATCTGTGCCATTGGCACAAGGAATCACATGTTTTACCCCTAGGTAATTTTCCAGTGCTGTTTGAAAGGCTTGCACTTCGGGTCCGTTGATAAAAGCTGCGGATTTTAAAACTTCTGCTATTTTTGAATCTATTTGATCTTGAATATTTGAGTACTGACTTTGTAAGTCAACCATTTGAATTTTTTTCATGCGTAGAAATTATGGTTTTCTGAGGTGCAAAAATACAATAAAAGGCACTTACAAACAATCATAAAAAGGAATAAGTTAAGGCGGTTATTCAAATAAATCTGACGACAAATAGCGATCGCCACGATCACAAATAATGGCTACAATAACGCCACTTTGCAGGGTTTCTGCTAATTTTAGGGCTACGGCTACGGCACCGCCGCTGCTCATTCCGGCAAACACGCCTTCTTTTTTTGCCAATCTTTTGGTCATAATGCGCGCTTCGGCTTCGGTTACTTCAATCACCTGATCCACTTTTTTGGCATCAAATATTTTTGGAAGAAATGCCGGTGACCATTTTCTGATTCCCGGAATTTTTGAATTGTCGTCGGGTTGTGCGCCCACAATTTGAATGGCTGCATTTTTTTCTTTTAAAAAGGTTGAAGTGCCCATAATAGTTCCCGTTGTTCCCATGGCCGAAACAAAATGGGTGATTTCTCCTTGGGTGTCTCGCCAAATTTCTGGACCTGTAGTGTTATAATGCGATTTCCAATTGTCAGCATTCGTAAACTGGTCTAGCATACAATATCCCTTTTCTAAAACCTGTTTTTCGGCATAAATCCTTGATCCTTCAATGCCTTCAGAAGCTGGCGTTAAAGTTACTTTTGCGCCGAAAGCTTCCATCGTTTGCACGCGTTCTTTGGTGGAGTTTTCGGGCATCACCAACTCTATGTTTATTTCAAATTGCTGTGCAATCATGGCCAAGGCAATTCCGGTGTTTCCGCTGGTGGCTTCAATTAAATAATCCCCTTTTTTTATTTCATTTCGCTCCATAGCCGAACGAATCATATTTAAGGCCGGACGATCTTTTACGCTTCCTCCGGGATTGTCTCCTTCCAATTTAAGGTACAAAGAAACCCCTTCTTTTACCAATATTTTGTTTGCTCTAATAAGCGGTGTATTTCCTATAAAATCTAGCAGACATTGATCTTTCATCGTATTCGTTTTGGTTTTAGTTTTGTTTCATGGGTGTCGTAAACAACAGAATTTTTCGGCACTGATTCCGTAATCCATACGTTACCGCCAATTGTGCAGTTTTCGCCTATCACCGTGTTGCCGCCCAATATGGTGGCATTGGCGTAAATTGTGACCTTATCTTCTACAGTTGGATGGCGTTTTGTATTTTTCATGTTTTTTTCAACCTGTAAAGCGCCCAAGGTTACGCCTTGATATATTTTTACATGGTTTTTAATCACGCAGGTTTCGCCAATAACGGTTCCTGTGGCATGATCTATAAAAAAACTTTTGCCAATGGTTGCGCCGGGATGAATGTCGGTTCCCGTTTTGCTATGGGCATATTCACTCATCAACCTGGGGATTAAAGGCGTTTTTAATAAAAACAATTCGTGGCTAAACCGATAAATAGCGATGGCATAAAATCCCGGATAGGCCAGATAGACTTCTTCAATGGAATTTGCGGCCGGATCATTATCAAAGATTTCTTGGGCATCTAAATTTAAATTTTCTAAAATAATGGGTAATTTCGACAAAAAACTGTTCCAAATTTCTTTGCAAGAACTATCTTGAACCAAACAAGCCAATTTATAAACTTCCCTGAAATCAACTTTCAGTTGTTCAATATTTTTTGAAACACAGACTTCCGCATCAAATAAGGTATAAAACAGATTATCGGTAAATTTTTCGGTTTTATATTTTAATTTGAAATTTAAATGTAGCCTGTTTTTGTTTGATATAATTTGATTGATAATTTCTGCTGTTATCATAGGTTGTTTTAATGTGTTATTTTAAAAATTATGACCGATGTTTGTAAACTTCTTCAAAGGGAATTCTAAATCGTTCCCCATAAATGCCTTTATGTTTTATGGTTCAGCAGAAAATCAACATCTATAAAAGGCATAAATTTACCGTAATAATTTAGGGCGAATTTTTCTCGGGAACGCTGTTTTTCTATAGGGTTGCTTGTAAATATTTTTTGAATATTATTGAGGTTGCTTTTGGCGCCCTGTTTCCATAAATCTTTCATGTTTTTCCATAGCGCAAAAATAATCAATAAATAAGGTTAAAGTTTAAAAGGTGAAAGTAAAAACCAAAAACCAAAAACTTACAACCCACAACTCACAATTTTAAATGATGGTCGATTGCCCCAAATCTATATTGTGTTTGTTATAAAAGGTATTTTCGTCATCCAAAATAAAATCGCTTATAAAATTGCCGACACTGGTGGTTGAAAAATGGTTTGTGGCGTTTAAATCGGGTGTTGAAATATTTAGTTCGATTGATTTTTCAACGGCGACCCGAATATTTTCTGCTTCATCATACAATTTAAAATGATCCAATAACATGGCTGCAGCTAAAATTGTGGCCAGCGGATTGGCGATATTTTTGCCTTTTGATTGCGGATAATATCCGTGGACTGGCTCAAACAATGCATGATGTTCCCCTACGGATGCAGAAGCCAACAAGCCGACCGAGCCCGAAATTACGCTGGCTTCATCGGTTAAAATATCGCCAAACATATTTTCTGTTAAAATAACGTCGAATTGCTTTGGGTTTAAAATAAGTTGTGTTGCTGCGTGGTCAACAAATAAAAATTCCACTTTTACATCAGGATAACTTTTTGAAATTTCCAATACTCTTTTCCGCCAAAGGCGTGAAGTTTCCAACACATTGGCCTTGTCAACCAAGGTTAATTTTTTTCTTCTGATGAGTGCAGATTTAAAAGCCAAATGGGTAATTCTGTCAATTTCTTCGGAAGTATAGGTGCAATTGTCTGAAGCGGTGTTTCCGTCATCGCTTAATTTTTTTTCTCCAAAATAAATGCCGCTTGTGACTTCCCTATAAATCACAAAGTCGGCTCCCTTAATCACATCTTTTTTCAAATTTGATCTGTGAATTAATGAATTGTAGGTTATTAAAGGATGAATATTGGCAAAAAGTCCCAAACTTTTTCGGAGTTTGATCAATCCCTGTTCCGGGCGAATTTTCGCATTCGGATTGCTGTCATATTTTGGATCGCCAAGGGTGCCAAATAAAATGGCATCTGAGTTTGCGCAAATTTTTAAGGTTTCTTCCGGTAAAGGATCTCCTGTTTCATCGATGGCTTTGGCACCAACAACAGCTTTTTCAAAGTTGAATGTATGGTCGTATTTTTCTGCAACCGCATTTAAAACTTTTATGGCTTGTTGGGTTACTTCCGGACCAATCCCATCACCTGAAAGCACTGCTATTTTTATTTTCATAAGTCGTATTTCATTTTAAAGGTCGTCGCAGAATTGCATTCTGCGACCTGACGAATCATTGCGTTAAAATAATAATTATTTTGTTACGTACAATTATGTCTTCGTTTTTTAACTAAAAATTAAATAGCGATACTCGATTTAAAGATTCGGTTCAATTCCATTAAATGATGGATGTCGTTGTCATTCACCTCTTTGTGATGGTCGGCAAACTGTAAAAATTGCGGATAAATATCATCCAACTCGATTTTCGTCAAGTCGTAACCCACATTTTTTGTGCGGTAAGCCAAGGCAGCCCTTCCGCTTCGGGCAGTTAAAATGATGGAGGATTCGTTTACGCCAACATCGGCCGGATTGATAATTTCGTAGGTTTCTCGGTTTTTTATCACGCCGTCCTGGTGGATTCCCGAACTGTGTGCAAAAGCATTTTCACCAATAATGGCTTTGTTTGGCTGCACAATCATTCCCATGCTCTGTTGCACCAACTGGCTAATTTCGTACAATAATTTTGTGTTAACGTTGGTGTCTAAATTTAAATATGGATGCTGTTTTAAAATCATGACGACTTCTTCCAAGGCGGTATTTCCCGCACGTTCTCCAATGCCGTTGATGGTGCATTCAATTTGGCGTGCGCCGTTTTGAACGCCGGCGATGGCATTTGCTGTTGCCAAACCCAAATCGTTATGGCAATGGCAGGAAATGGTTACGTTGTGGATGCCTTTAACATTTTCCTTTAAAAATTTAATTTTGGCGCCATATTCATCAGGCAAACAATAGCCTGTGGTATCGGGAATATTCAACACGGTTGCACCGGCCTTAATTACCCGTTCGCAAACTTTGGCCAAAAATTCATTGTTGGTTCTTCCTGCATCTTCGGCATAAAATTCGACATCTTCCACAAATTTTTTGGCGTAGGACACCGCATCAATGGCTCGTTCAATTATTTTATCTGGCGTTGAATTGAATTTATGGATAATATGGGAATCGGAAGTTCCAATTCCTGTATGGATTCTCGGGCGTTTTGCATGTTTTAGGGCAGCTGCGGCAACTTCAATATCTTTTTTATTTGCTCGTGAAAGTCCGCAAACAATGGCGTTTTTAACTATTTTTGAAATTTCCAAGACCGAATTGTAGTCTCCCGGACTGGAAACTGGAAATCCGGCCTCAATCACATCAACACCTAAATTATCAAGTCGGTTTGCAATGATTAGTTTTTGTTCAGTATTTAACTTGCAGCCAGGCACTTGCTCGCCATCTCTTAAGGTTGTGTCAAAAATTTGAACGTTGTTTATACTCATTTTCGATTTTTTTATTACATTATAGATTATCAAAAATAGGGGTATGGTTTTTTTATATACTTTTGTAAATGGGATAGTTTACTATATTCAAACCCTAAACGGAATAGTTAAAATACTGCTATTCAGTATAATAAAAATAATTTGGTTACAATGGCTATTGATCAAAAAGATGCGCTTTTTTTATTGGTGAAGTC
>DAIQBF010000043.1:10602-16449 GCA_036781305.1 Lutibacter sp. | reverse complement strand
TTGTTCCCATTAAACAAAGATAATTATTTTTGCTGTATTATTTAGAATTTAGCCAATCATGTAAATAATGTTACCTATTTGCATTGGGTACAAAATGTTGCTGAAAAGCATTGGAATATTCTTAGTACGGATGAAATTGATAATCGCTATGTTTGGGTTGTCCTTAGACACGAGATTGATTATTTTTTGCCGGCAATGCTGAATGATGAAATTGTTGTAACCACTTATATCGGAGATTCTTATGGTGTAAAGTCAGAGCGTTTTGTCGAAATTAAAATGGCGGAAAAATTATTGGTAAAAGCAAAAACAATTTGGTGTTTGTTGGATAAAATAACCATGAAACCCGTTAAGGTTCCTCCAGAAATAACAGTTATTCTTCTGTCTAATAAAACTTAAATTAAAGTTAGTTTTTGGCTGATCTCGGTTTTTTTTCTTCAATCCATTTCGCCATATATTTTGTGCTTTGTATTGTGTGATGAAGCAACATAGCACCTATAAAGTTATGTAATCGGTGTTTTGCGGTATTTTTTTGAATGTCATCAATTTTATTCAGGAGTCTTTTTCCAAATTTCTCTTTTGAATAACAGGTATTAATGATCTTAATTCCATTTTTTCGTGATTTTTTCCATAAGTTTTCATTGGTGTATAATTCAACCGATTTTAAAGCAAATTCATTGGGATTGTCTTCTATAAAACCATTCCATGGCAATTTATTGTGCATTGCCTCGGCACCAATATTTGTGGTAATACTTGGCGTTCCATATTGCATTGCATCAATAAGTTTTCCTTTTAAACCAGCTCCAAACAGAAGCGGCGCCAAACAGACTCGGGAATTCATAAAAACTTCTTCCGCACTTTTAGCCCATCCCTTTATAATAAATCCTTCCTTTTTATTATGTAATTGCAGTACTTTTTCTGTTGGATATGCACCATAAACATGCAATTGGGCTTCAGGTAATTTTTTTCGTATAATTGGCCATATAACTGTTTTTAAATATTGAACGGAATTCCAATTGGGTTCGTGCTTAAAATTTCCGATAGAAATAAAATGATGTCGATTTTGAAAAGAAGGATAGTAGTGTAGGGTTTCCAAATTTATTTTGTTCAATAAAAAAGGCATATAAAGCAATAATGATTTATCAATTTTAAATGTGTTTTTTAACAATTTCATCTCGTATTTCGAAATAATAAGCGTTAAATCACAGCGATAAATACTGGCGATTTCTCGTTTTGCCAAATCACTTGTCAAGTGTTTTAAGGTAACATCTGAATTATTTTGATAGGCAACTTGCCTCGCTTGACGCAAAAAATGCAAATCTTCCGTATCTAATATTCTGATGGCATTCATACAGTTTTCAGCAATTCTCCAACCAAATTGTTCTTCCGTCAAAAACCGATCAAATAAAACAACTTCAGGATTTATTTTCTTAACTAAATTGTCAAAACTTAAGTCATTAAGCAATATTTCAAAAGTTTGGATATTTAATTTCTCAAACTCAAAAGATTTTTTTGTTTTTGAAGCAGCGCTGGCAAAAGTTACCGTAAAACCATTATTTTGGAACAAATCAACAAGCTGAAGCATTCTGCTTCCGGCCGCAGTTGAATTGGGTTCGGGCCAAACAAATCCAATAATAAAAAGGTTTTTCATATTCACTTCAAAAATAGTATTTTATTAAAGGCTATTTAATAAAAAGGCATGAAAAAATATAAATTCTATCTTTCAGGCTTTTAAATTTATTTAAAGTAATTAATTGTTGTTTTTACCAATTATTTTTCCAAAATTATATCGCCAAATCAATTAGAGAATTAGGTAAGTCCATATAATTCATTGAAACTCAAAATTAAAATAATTAAAAGTTTCCGTAAAATTGGAATGAAAACGTTATATTTGCAAAAGTTTTTGTAAAATTAAACAGCTATATTTATATTTACAAAAATGAGTCATTGCAATAAAGAATAAATCATTGTGTAAATCAATCTTAAAAATTGTCATTTTCCAATCTTTCATTTCAAATTTAAATGACAACCTTAACTGTTTGGGGGAAAAACAGATTTAACAATAAACTATAACATAGATAAAATTAATGGCTGGATCGCAAGAAACCTTTGGTAAAAAAGAAAGAGAGAAAAAACGTTTAAAAAAGAAACAAGATAAACTTCTCAAAAAAGAAGAACGCAAAGCCGGTGGGCAAGAGAGCGAGTTTATTTACGTTGATGAATTTGGACAGCTTACAGATACACCAATGGATCCATCAAAAAAAATAAAAGTGGATGCTTCATCTATTGAAATCGGGATACCTAAAAAAGAAGACAGAGGAGAAGAAGAAGTTGCGGAAAAACAAGGTAAAGTTTCCTTTTTTGATTCCTCAAAAGGATTTGGTTTTATTATAGAAAGCCAATCGCAAGAAAAATATTTTGTGCATGTTAGCGGAGTTTTGGAGGAAATTAAAGAAAATGATAAAGTTAGTTTTGAACTTGAACGAGGATTAAAAGGAATGAATGCAGTAAGGGTAAAAAAGATTTAAGTAAAAAAATATAATTTGAAATAAAAGCTGCTTATTAAGCGGCTTTTTTTACGATTATTTCTAATAATTTGAATTTTATCTATTGTCGAGAATATTTTTTTGCGGTAAATCAGTCTCTCAAATATCCATTTTGGTTAAGTTAGCATAAATAGTTAAAGCTTTATAAATAAGCGTATCTTTGCGCCTTTCAAAAATAAAATTATGGCCACATTTTCAGCATTAGGGATTCGCAAGGAATATATAGCAGCATTAAAAGAGCTCGGGATTAAATCACCTACCGAAATTCAGGAGAAAACGATTCCTATATTGCTGAACTCTAAAACAGATTTTATAGGTTTGGCACAAACCGGAACAGGAAAAACCGCTGCTTTCGGACTTCCAATATTGCACAATATCAATAGTTCATTGCCTTATACCCAAGCTTTAATATTGGCTCCAACAAGAGAATTGGTTCAGCAAATAAAAAAACAACTGTTTAAATTTACAAAATATACCGATGATAAAATTTTTGTTGAAGGAGTTTATGGCGGCGAAAAAATAGATATCCAAATGAAATCCTTAAAAAGAACCACACATATTATTGTGGCTACTCCAGGAAGATTGTTAGATTTAATTGAAAGGGGAGAAGTTGATTTGAAGAAAATATCGACTATCGTATTGGACGAAGCTGATGAAATGTTGAGTATGGGTTTTAAACAGGATTTAAACAGGATTTTAAAATTTACAAGCGGTTCAAGAAATACATGGTTATTTTCGGCAACAATGCCTGAAGAAATTCTCAAAATCATAAAAACTTATATGGCCTCAAATACGCCTAAAGTTGCCGTAAACAAAAAGGATTTGGTGAATGTAAACATTACCCATCAATATATTAAAACGGAGGTAAAAGACAAGGCCAACCTGCTTATAAAAATATTGGAAAGAAGAAGTACGGACCGTGGAATTATTTTTTGCAGAACAAAAGCCGGCGCACAAAATTTAACTGCACAATTGAAAGAAGAAGGTTTTTCTGTGGAAGCTTTGGAAGGTGATATGCAACAAAAAGAACGGGATAAAGTGATGCGCGCCTTTAAAAATGGAAGTCTGCAGATTTTAATATCAACAGATGTTTCCGCAAGGGGAATTGATGTTGACAATTTGGCGTTCATTATTCACCATCAACTGCCTGAGCAATTGGAATATTACACGCATAGAAGCGGACGGACTGCAAGAGCAGGAAAAACCGGATTCTCAATTGCCTTAATTGTTCCGAATGAAGTACAAAGAATCCACGAAATTCAAAAAGAGTTAGGTATTAAATTTATTGAAATAAGCATTTAAAAGCATACAGATAATTATCAATTGAAAATTTTTAAATCTAACAATCCAAAATACAAAACACCTACTATTTTTTCAAAGTGTAAGATAGTTAGGCATTTATAAAAAAGATCGGATTTATTTATTTATATTTGCCGATTCGATAGAAATTTTAGTATTGTGGGTGTTTTATTCGATTTGCTTGCTTCAATTTCTCAAACTTAAATCATAAAACATTTTAATTAAAACATGAACATTTTCGTAGCAAAATTAAGTTCTTCTACTACTAGTGAAGACTTACAGGGATTATTTGAAGAGTATGGTGAAGTAGTTTCTGCAAAAGTTATTACTGACAAAGAAACAGGCGAATCTAAAAGATTTGGCTTTGTGGAAATGAAGAACGCCGACGATGCTTTAAAAGCAATTGAAGAGCTTGATGAGTGTCAATACGACAACAGCACTATTGTTGTGAGTAAAGCAAAACCAAAAACTGATGCACCCAAGCGTGACAACAAATTTGGTGGAAAAAAAAGATTTTAATCTTCATACAATCCAAAACGAAAAAGGCTGTCATTTCTGATAGCCTTTCTTGTTTTTATAGTTATTGTATTCTACTGCCGCTATTTTTTTGCTACCGGTTTACGGTGTTTCCAACCATTATTTCTTCCGCCGCCATTCCCCGATTTTTTGGGGCGGGAATTTTTTTGTGATTTTTCTTCATTTACGGATACATCATCAATACCATCAGCAATAAAAGGATGTTCTGTTACCACAGGAATTTTTTGGTCGATTAATTTTTGAATATCGCGTAAAAATGCCCTTTCTTCTGCATCGCAAAATGAAATTGCAATTCCGCTGGCGCTTGCGCGTCCGGTTCTTCCAATACGGTGAACGTAAGTTTCGGGAATATTTGGCAAATCGTAGTTTATTACAAGCGACAATTCATCGATATCTATGCCTCGAGCGGCAATATCCGTGGCAACCAAAACACTTGTTTCACCACTTTTAAAATTGCCCAAAGCCCTTTGTCGCGCACCTTGTGATTTATTGCCGTGAATGGCAGCGGCACTTATGTCGGCTTTCTCCAAAAATCGTACAATTTTATCAGCCCCGTGTTTGGTTCTCGAAAAGATAAGGGTAGATTCCACAGCTTCTGTTTCCAGCAAATGAACCAATAATTTAGGTTTGCTTTTTTTGCTGACAAAATAAACGGCCTGTTCCACTTTTTCGGCAGTCGCTTGCTCAGGTTTTACGGTTACTCTTTGTGGGTTTCCCAATATTTTTCGGGATAAATCCACAATATCTGCCGGCATTGTTGCAGAAAAGAATAACGATTGTCGTTTTGCAGGTAATTTGGCGATAATCTTTTTAATATCGTGAATAAAACCCATATCCAACATATGGTCGGCTTCATCCAGCACAAAATATTCCACATCTTTTAATGAAATATAGCCTTGATTCATCAGGTCGAGCAATCTTCCTGGTGTTGCAACAAGCACATCAATACCTCTGCGAAGCGCATCTGTTTGTCCGCCCTGTTTCACGCCGCCAAAAATAACGGTGTTTTTAATTCCGGTAAATTTACCGTAAGCCGTAAAACTATCAGAGATTTGGATTGCCAATTCTCGTGTAGGCGTAATAATCAACGCTCTAATTTTACGCTGGTTTTTGCTGGCGCTTTTATAGTCAAGGAATAAGTGTTGTAATATAGGAACGGCAAATGCTGCCGTTTTTCCAGTTCCTGTTTGCGCACAACCCAAAAGGTCGTTACGATTTAGCAAAATTGGAATTGATTGTTCTTGGATTGGAGTGGGGTGTGTATAACCTTCAGCACTTAAGGCTTTCAGGATAGGTTCAATAATTTCTAAATCTTTAAATGTCATGTATTTTATTTAACGGGTGCAAAGGTAGGTGAATTGATTGGATAAATGTTGTTTTGGTTAAATCATTGAAAATGAAGTTATTTGAGATTTTAATTTCTGCCCAACTATCTGATTATCCAATTTTCAAAAATTACCTTTGTTAT
>DAIQBF010000043.1:9254-10592 GCA_036781305.1 Lutibacter sp. | reverse complement strand
GCTTTAAGGATAGGCTCAATAATGTTTAGATCTTTAAATGTCATTTATTATAATTAAAAGCGGCAAAGGTAGGTGAAATGTTTGGATATACGTTGATTTAAGCTAAAGCATTGAAAATGAAACTTAATCGTTAAAAAATAAAAAAGCCTATCAAAAATGACAGGCTCTACATTGTAAAAAGGTAAGTATATATTAAATAACTTTTACATTCACTGCGTTTAATCCTTTTTTACCTTCCTGTAAATCGAATTCAACTTCGTCACCTTCGCGTACTTCGTCGATTAATCCAGAAATGTGTACAAAATGTTCTTTGTTTGAACCTTCTTCACTAATAAAACCAAATCCTTTTGCTTCATTGAAGAATTTTACTGTTCCTTTACTCATTGTTAAAAATTTTAAATATAATATTAGTCGCAAAGGTACGGTTTTATAATTGGGTTTAACTAATTTAGCGAGATATTAATTTTTTTTTATTTTGAGACCTGTTATTTTTTTACTTTGTTTTCTTTGAATTATTTTTATATAATTCACGAAATAAAATAGGTAATTTATTGATTATAAGTGTAATAAAATAAAAATAGCATATAATTTCATATTATGGTAAAAGACATAAAATTAGCTGTTTTAATTGATGGAGATAACATCCCATCAAAATATATTAAGGAAATGATGGAGGAAATTGCCCTATATGGCACGCCAACCATTAAAAGAATTTATGGCGACTGGACAAAGCCTCAATTGAGTAAATGGAAAACAATTTTGCTGGAAAATGCCATTACGCCCATACAGCAATATGGTTATACTACCGGAAAAAATGCCACGGATTCCGCAATGATCATAGATGCCATGGATATTTTATATTCTAATAATGTTGATGGTTTCTGCCTAGTTTCTTCAGACAGCGATTTTACGCGATTGGCGACAAGACTCAGGGAATCGGGAATGCAGGTTTACGGAATTGGGGAAAAGAAAACGCCCGACCCCTTTATTGTGGCTTGCGATAAATTTATATATCTGGAAATTTTGGAACCTTACAGTGAAACTAAAGATGAAAAAGGGGCGTTAAAGAAACCAAATTTAGACAAAATAACGCCAAAAGTAATAAAGTTCCTTAAACAAGTTGTTTCGGATACTGCAGATGAAGACGGATGGGCTTTTTTGGGCGATGTGGGTTCATTGATTCTGAAAAAACAACCCAATTTCGACTCCCGAAATTTTGGTTTTGAAAAACTGACACCTTTGTTTAAGTCTCTCAACCAATTTGAAATTGACCAACGCGTGCAAAGTGGTGTGCGATTTAAATTGATTTATGTCCGGAATAAATAAGTGCCTAAAGTT
>DAIQBF010000043.1:0-9154 GCA_036781305.1 Lutibacter sp. | reverse complement strand
CCTAAAGTTAATTTTTCTTTAGTATCATGCTTAGACACAGTTGTTTAAAAAAATTGCTTAAAAGAATATTACTGAAAAAATTCAAAATTGATATTAAATGATATGGCATTAGAATTTGAAAACGAAATAGAAATTATTGAAGTAATGGAAGGTTACTTAATCAATGCGCGTCCTCCAGAAGAAATTAGAGACGAATTAGATATTAATTACAAAATTGAAGGTCAAAGTATTGTCGTTTTTGAAATTCGCCCAGTTTGGAACAATCCAAATATAAAAATGGAATGTAATATTGCAAAAACAACATTTGTAAAAAATGAAAATACTTGGAAAATCTTTTGGTTTATGTCTGATATGAAATGGCATGGTTACAAGCCAACACCAAAAGTTAACAACCTAAAAGAATTCGTAAAAATCATAGAAGAAGATAAACATGGCTGCTTTTGGGGTTAAACAAGCACATCTACGTTAAAAAGTAAAGGTCATCAAAAAACTTGTAAACGCTCACAAAACGGCTTATTTTCTTGGATGAAAAGTATTGATTATTTGCTTTAAAAAACTTTTGTCCAAGTGCATATAAATTTCAGTGGTGGTAATGCTTTCGTGTCCCAACATTTGTTGAATTGCCCTTAAATCGGCACCGCGTTCCAGCAAATGTGTGGCAAAGGAATGACGAAAAGTGTGCGGACTTATTTTCTTTTTGATGCCGGCTTTAATTGCCAGATTTTTGATAATCGTAAAAATCATCACACGGGTTAATTTTTTTCCTCTTCTGTTTAAAAAAACTGTGTCTTCAAAACCTTTTTGAACGGCAATATGGGTTCTGATTGAGTTGATATAAAACGAAATATATTTTTCAGTTTGTGCATTGATGGGCACAAAACGCTGTTTATTGCCTTTTCCAATAACCCTTATAAAATCTTCCTCAAAAAACAAATCGGAAATCTTCAAATTCGTAAGTTCAGAAACGCGCAAACCGCAACTGTATAAAGTTTCTAAAATGGTTCTGTTTCGCTCGCCTTGCGGCTCGCTTAAATCGATGGCGCCAATGAGCAAATCTATTTCTTTTAAAGCCAAAGTATCTGGCAGTTTCCTGCCAATTTTAGGCGTTTCAATCAATTCAGTCGGATTGTCTTTTCGGTATTCTTCAAAAATCAAATAGTTAAAAAAATTTCGAATGCCCGAAATTAAACGTGCTTGTGATCGCGCATTAATAAGTTTCGAAGTTTCATAAATAAATTGCTTAAAATCCTCCTGATTTATGGAAATGGGCGAAATAATCATCTCATTTTCCTCCAAATACAACATCAACTTTTTTACGTCGCGCGAATAGCTGTCGATGGTATTTTGCGACAAGCCTTTTTCTATTTTTAAATAAAACTGATAATCGTGTAAAGCGTTATTCCATTTCATTCCGAAACAATTATTGTTTTAATTCGCATATTCTCATTGTTGTTTATAATATGTTTGCGTTGTGCTCATTTCATTTGTTAAAATTAAGTAATATATTTACACTTCAATAATTAAAAAATGAAAATACTAATTCTAAACGGGCCAAACTTAAATTTATTAGGCAGGCGTGAGCCTTTAATTTATGGAAGTTTAACGTTCGATCAGTTTTTTGAAACTTTAAAAAAGAAATATGCAGATGTTGAATTGCACTATTTTCAAAGCAATATTGAAGGGGAAATTATCGATAAATTACACGAAGTTGGCTTTAGTTTTAACGGTATTATTTTAAACGCCGGCGCTTACACGCACACCTCCATCGCCATTGGCGATGCTATTAAAGGCATTGAAACTCCGGTAATTGAGGTGCATATTTCCAATGTTTATGCGCGCGAGGAATTTCGTCACGTTTCTTATATAGCACCTAATGCAAAAGGAATTATTGCCGGTTTTGGATTGCAAAGTTACGAGTTGGCGTTGGAAAGTTTTATCTAAATTTGGGCGTTTCCCTATGGGTCAGGCTATCGCTACTCGCTTTTTTTAGTTGCGAAAAGCAACAAAAAAAGAGCTCAAACAAATCGCTCTATCCTTAACGCAAATTGATTTACGATTTAAGAATTACGATTTTAGAAGAAAAAATCCTCCGCTAGCGCGAGCGTCACGCTCGTGACTACAAGTAATTTTAGGGCTTTTTTATTTTCTTTATTTACAATTGTGCATAGCTTTCCAAAAAAATTCGCTTACTCGTGTTATTGGGTACGAGCGGGACGCTCGCACCAGCGAGGGGATGTACTATGAATAATTTCAAAATCCATATTTAAAGTAGTTTAAACAACTTTAAGTTTAAAATATAAAAAAAATTTTTGCGCGCTTTGCGGTTTTTATTTGCGTGCTTTGCGGTTAATAAATTTTTAGTTCGGATTTTTTTTATAATTTTTTCTTGCTTTTTATCATAGAATACACAGTTTGAATTAATTAGAAAGCTAATTAAAAACTTAATATCATTTAAACTTTTCAGTTTTTTTAGGGTCTAACATAATTATAAAGTCATTAAACAATAGACAGTTTGGCAAACGAAGGTGAATTCATAAAAAATTTATTAAATAATAAAGAAAAGGATAAAGCCTTTAAGAAATTATTGGATCTTTATCAGGAACGATTGTATTGGCATATCAGAAAATTGGTAATTACCCACGAAAATGCTGATGATGTGCTTCAAAATACTTTTTTAAGAATTTACAAAAGCCTTCCAAATTTTCAACAAAAAAGCAGTTTGCATACTTGGATGTATCGCATCGCATACAATGAATCACTAAGGTTTTTAGAAGAAAACAAAAAAAAGAACCATTTATCCTTGAATGATGTCAGCGATAAATATTTAAATAATTTAGTGGACGACGCATTTTTTGAGGGTGATGAAATTCAATTAAAACTACAGCGAATTTTGTCCAAAATACCTGAAAAAGAACGTATTATATTTCAGATGAAGTATTATGACGATTTAAAATTCCGTGAAATGGCAGAAATTTTAGAAACCAAAGAAGGCACTTTAAAATCTTCTTATTACAATACCGTAAAACATATTGAAAAAAATATGCTGGCTGTTGAACTATTGACAAAAAATAAGGTCTAATTTATATACCATGAAAAAATTAAACAATCATATCGATCCAGAATTTAACGCTGATAATCAAATTTCATTTGACGGCAAAATGCATAAAATGCATTCAGAAGAATTGGGTTTTCAAGTTCCTAAAGATTATTTTTCTAAATCTAAAATAGAAATATTAGAAAAAGTTACTAATCAAAAAAAATCAAGATTTACTATTTTTTCCAGAGAAAGAATTTTATGGCCTGTTGCGGCAACTATTGCCATAATTTTGGCGTTAACAGTTTTTAAACCCAATGCACTGCCATCAATTGATGAAATTCCTGCAATTGTTTCAGATACAATCGATCATTTGCAAAACAACAATTTAGCGCATGGAGAACTTATGGAAAACGATATTTTAATAACGTCGCTTTTTGTTCCTGATAATGAAATTGATGAATTTGTGGATAATTACGTGCTGGAAGAATTGGTTTATGAAGAAGTGCTTTCTAATTAAGTCAAGGTTTTTGAAAATTTCAAACTATTATGAATAGATCAGGTCTAAACATTAGAACGTTCATAAAAAATAATAATAATTTAAAAATTAAAAAGATGAAATCAATAAGAATAATCGCCTTAGCAGTATTTGGACTGCTTGTTGGAATTTCGAGCATGGAAGCGCAGCAAAACCAAAATAGAGGAAAAAACATGAATAAAGCTGCAGTAGAAACGATGACTACAGAGCAAAAACAATTGATTCAGGAACAAAGGGACAGAATCAAAGAAAAAAGAGAATTGTTCAGGGCAAGTCTTACCGAAGCGCAATTGGCAATTTTCGACAACAATGATCTTACCAGGCAAGAGCGCCACGATGCTTTAATGTCATCATTAACGGCTACTCAAAAAGCGTTGATGCAAGAGCACAGAGAAAGTATCCAAGAAAGTAAACAAGCGTTTAGAAATACCATGACAAGTGAGCAACGCCAGCAAATGCGCCAAAGAATGCAAATGAATAGAGAAATGAAAGGCGGCACTGAATTACGTGAAACCGTAAGAGAGCAAAGAAGACAACGGATGCATAACAAAGGAGGAAACTAAAAAAATAATTATTTACGCAATGAGTGGTTGGGGAAATTCAACCACTTTTTAATTTATATTCACCAATGAAAAAATTCCTGACACTTTTATTATGGCTTTCAGGCCTGTTTTTTACCCAAGCACAAGAACTTACGAAAGAAAAGGAAATAGATGATATAATAGATGAACTTTTTATGGAAGATGAAGCCATAAATGACTTGATGGCTTCCCTTAAAAATTCGCAATTTTTATATGTTTCTGCAACATTTAATAGCGACACCTATTTTTCTGGACGTGACATTGGAATTGACCAATACAATATAACACCACAAATTACCTACGCTCACTCCAACGGAATATTTGCAAGTTTATCGGGTATTTATTACAGTGAATTTGTGCCGAAATGGGATGTTACTACAGCAACGGTAGGCTTTGGCAAAAATATTGGGAAAAGGAAATTATTTAAATATGCTGTATCCTATTCAAAATATTTTTATGCCAATGATATTAATAATATTTACACCAATTCCTTAAATGCAGGATTGGGCGTTCGAAATAAAAAGCGAACATTCGGCACACAACTATCTGGATCCTTCTTATTTGGTGAGGACCAATCTTTTGAAATAGCTTCCAGAAGTTTTGTGGATTTTAATTTACTGAAAACCAACAAATCTAGATTAAAGTTTAAGCCTCAATTAAATATAGTTGCAGGAAAACAAACCATTGAACTGGCTAGAATTGTTAATCAAAGCGGCCAATTAACAACGGAATATACAGAAAATGACGTATTTGATCTGATTAATACCCAAATAAACCTGCCATTGTTATTCAGCACCAATTCATTTGACTTTGAAGCCGGTTATAACATCAATTTTCCCAATGCCATCGGTGATGAATCTAACCTTAAAAACACCGGATTTTTTAATATTTCTGTTGGATACTTAATTGATTTATAATGGGTTGTATTTGGTAATATGTGCCTAGATCAATAAATTTTAAAATTTTTCAAAAATACCCAATCCAAACAAGGCAAAATCATATTTTACAGGATCATTCTTATCCATTTTTCTCAGATTTTCATCCAATTCAGCCAAGGCTTTGGCATCATTTTGTTTTCTGGTTAACAAACCAAGTTTTCTTGCCACATTCCCTGAATGCACATCGAGCGGACAAGACAGTTGGGCAGGCGAGAGGCTATTCCAAATTCCAAAGTCCACACCTGTTTTATCGTTCCTGACCATCCACCGCAAAAACATATTGATGCGTTTCGCCGCTGAACCATTTAAGGGATCGGAAATGTGTTTTTGGGTTCTTTGCGTATGCGGAATTTCAAAAAAGATTTTTTTAAACTCGTGAATACTTTTTTGTGTGGAAATGGAAGTTGCATTTTTTGAAAAGACATTTTCCAAGCCTCCGTGATTTTTGTAAATGTGCTGCAACGCAGTTATAAAATATTTAAAATCATCGTTATTAAATGTCCTGTGTACAAAATGTTCAATATTGTCTAAATGATGCAATTTGTGGTTCAGCACAAAATCATAAGGCGAATTGCCCAGCAAATCCATCATAGTTGAAGCATTTTTGATAATGGATTTTCTGTTTCCCCAAGCAATGGTGGCGGTTAAAAAGGCAGAAATTTCAATATCTTCCTTCAATAAAAATTGATGCGGAATTTGAATGGGATCGCTCTCAATAAATTTAGGATTATTATATTGAATAACCTTATCGTCCAAAAATTCTTTGAGTTCAATGCTGTTCACCTAATTTTTTTTTAATTGTTGCGGCAATAATTCCAAAAAGTATAAGCAACAAACTGTATAAATGAATCATGCCAATAGTTTCTTTTAAAAAAATATAGGCTAAAACCCCGCTAAAAAGCGGTAAGGTATAATAAATCATTCCGGCATTTGTCGGACCAATCTTCTCAATGGCTTTATTCCAAAAAACATACGCTGTCAATGAAGCAAAAATACCGACATATAGAATTGAAAAAATTGTTTTTGATTCAAATTTAATAGCAGGAACCGTTAACGTTTCCCAAATAAAGAAAGGAAACATAAAAATAAGCCCTAATATAAAAGTGCTTAGCTGAAAACTTAAAATATTTAATCCTTTTGGTTTTTGTTTTAATAAAATACTGTAAACGGCAAAAATTATGGCCGCCAAAAGCATCCATATATCGCCAATTGCCAACGATAAATTTAATAGTTTTGAAGGCTGCCCTTTTGTAATAAGCAAGATTACGCCAACTAAAACAAGCACAATGCCTATTCCTTTATTCAAAGTTATTAATTCACGGAAAAAAATACGGGAAAAAATCACGATGAATACAGGAAATGTGATAGATATTAATGAAAGATTAATGGCCGTTGTTGAATGCCCGGCGACATAAATTAGCGTATTGAATACGGTAATACCCAAAAATGAGGTAATAGAAAGATACCCAATATTTTTTTTTAGAATAGCCCATTCAACAATTAATTGTTTAACAGCAAATGGAAATAATATGATTAAGGCAACTGTCCATCTCCAAAAGGCAAGGCTTATTGGGGGAATAATTTCATTGAGATCTCTGGCAATAATAAAATTACCTGACCAAATTGCTGTTGCGCTTAACGCAAATAGATAGCCTAAAATTAGTTGTTTATTCAAACTATAATTTCTTCAATTTTTTTAATGATTTCTGAAGGATTTGTTCCAAAATCAAACCAGTGAATTGTTTCATCTTTTTTGTTCCAAGTTACTTGTCGTTTTGCAAATCGCCGTGTATTTTTCTTAATTTCTTCAATGGCGAATTCCAAAGTGTGTTTTTCGTCAAAATAATCAAAAAGTTCTCTGTAACCTACGGTTTGTAAGGCATTCAGTTGTTTGTGTGAATATATTTTTTTTGCTTCTTCCAACAAGCCTTTTTCCAGCATATTAGCAACACGTTTGTTTATTCTTTCGTACATCACTTCTCTGTCGGCGGTTAATCCAATTTTTATCGGAATAAAATTTCGTTTTGTTTTATCCTTATTTTTGAAGGATGAATAAGGCTTTCCGGTTCCAATACAAATTTCCAATGCCCTGATTAATCGATGTGGATTTTCAATTTCTATTGTGTTGTAAGATTCCGGGTCCAAATTTTTTAATTGGTTTTGAAGGATTCCAAGCTCACCATTTTTGATTTGATTATTTAATTTCATCCTTATTTCTGGATCAATTTCAGGAAAATCATCAAAACCTTCAAGTACGGCATTTGTATATAAACCGCTTCCGCCAACCATCACAACAATATTATTCTTTGAAAATAATTCGTCCAATTTTTTTAGCGCATCTTTTTCAAATTGCCCAACGCTATAATCATCAAAAATTGATATATTTTGAATAAAATGATGCGGTGCTGCCGCTAATTCTTCCGTAGAAGGAACCGCAGTGCCAATGTTCATTTCTTTATAAAACTGCCGGGAATCACAGGAAATAATTTCTGTATTAAAATGTTGCGCCAACCGAATGCTCAAGGCAGTTTTACCAATGGCTGTGGCGCCAATTACCGTAATTAAATAGTTATTCATTATTCATCATCTAATTTCTGTCCGCATTTATGGCAAAATTCTGCACCAGTCATATGATTGTCAGCCAAACAATGCGGACAGGTTTGTGTATGTGTTTGTGTTTTTAAATCTTGTGCTGTAATTGCAGAGGTTACAATACCTGTTGGCACTGCAATAATTCCGTAACCTAAAATCATGACGATACTCGCAATAAATTGTCCGAACGGCGTATGTGGAGCCAAATCCCCATAACCAACGGTGGTTAATGTCACTATTGCCCAATACATGCTGTGTGGGATGCTTGTGAAACCGTTTTCGGGACCTTCAACCAAATACATAATAGTGCCCAAAATAATGGTAATTATAAATATACTGAATAAAAACACCGCAATTTTAATTCTGCTTGCTTTTAAAGCGGCTATTAAATTAAAAGAGGCGCCTAAATATCTGGTTAATTTTAATATTCTAAAAACTCTGAGTAATCGCAAAGCGCGAAGTGCCACCAAAAAATGGGTTCCAAAAAAAATTAGAGATACATATTTAGGAATTGTTGCCAAAAAATCAATAATTCCATAAAAACTAAAAATATATTTTGAAGGTTTTTTAATAACAATTATCCGTGTAAGATATTCCAGTGTAAATAATATGGTAATTCCCCATTCTAAAATATTTAAAAAGTTATGGTACCTAGCATTAAAACTTTCAACACTTTCAAGCATTACAAGTAAAATGCTCGATAAAATAGCAATTATTAAAACAATATCAAACCATTTTCCGGCGGGGGTGTCCGCTTCATAGATAATTTGATAAAGTTTTATTTTCCAATTTGTATTGCGCTTAGGGTCTTTCAAAATAAAATTTTTATTAAAAGTGAGACTAAAATAAAACTTTTATCTTAATTAAAAGCGGATTAGTTTTTCGACGTTATTTTTTTGAAGGTATTGTTTGATGATTGCCCTGTTGTGCATTGAATTTTCCATAGGAGAAACCAGACGTCTAAGAATTTCGATATTGTTTAGTTGATGCCCTAAATTGGTGAAGCAAAATCCTTTAAGTTCATTATTTTCAATCAATACAACCGATTTTTCGCCAAGAATCCTTCCTTTGTCAACCAACACCAAATTTTCATTACTGAAGGAAATTTGGGTAAATTTATTTTTAGTCGATAAATTATATTTTGGGCGGTTGATTCTTAATTCTTTAGCATATTTAAGTTCTGCAATCAATTGATTCCCGGTTTCTTCATAGCTTACGGAAACAACTTCCGTTTGCAATAAAGTTGCTCTTTTTGAAGTTCTTAAAAATAATTGATTTACCGCTTTTCTGATGCTTTTTCCTTTTCCTATATAAAGAATGCTGCTGCTGTTATGAATATAAAACACGCCCGTTTTCGACGGTAATTCCTCAATCATTGAAAGTAGTTTAGGTGCCAATGTTCTGTTATTTTCCTTTATGGCGGCTTCTTTTACGATTTCTTTATAGGAGTCTTTGTTTAGAAGCAGTTTAA
>DAIQBF010000042.1:11767-16585 GCA_036781305.1 Lutibacter sp. | reverse complement strand
ATTCAAAAAGTTAATATTTATACCGATTATTCCTTTTCTGCTTCCGGAGACAATTCAATTAAAGACAGTTTAAATTATAACGGATTTTCATTTTTTGCCCAGGAAAAATTAAGGTACAATCCGAAGTATTTGCTAAATTCTATTTTTATTGAGCCAAATGATATTTATAAAGATGATACCCGAGAGCTAACGCGCAAAAATTTAAGGGGTCTTCAAAATTTTAGGACGGTTGACATAAAATATGAAGAATTGGAAAATGACATGTTACAAACCTCCATTTATTTATCTCCTCTTAAAAAATATTCAATAGGAATTAGTACAGAGCTGACACATTCAAATATCAGACAACTGGGAATTTCGGGAAAACTTTCATTTTTAGACAGAAATATTTTTAGAGGGGCAGAGTTATTGAAATTTTCGGTTCAAGGCTCGTTTTTAGATTCAAAAGACGCTTCCGATAACGGAAAATTATTAAATGCTTGGGAAATGGGAGGAGATATTTCATTGGAACTTCCAAGATTTGTGTTTCCTGTTAAATTTGAAAAATTAATTCCGAAAAGTATGGCTCCTAAAACAATTTTCACTTTAGGAACGAGTTTTCAAAAAAATATAGGGCTTGATAAACAAATTTTTACAGGAATTATAGATTATACTTGGGAATCGTCAAAAACAAAAAATCACAGTTTTCAATTATTAAATGCACAGTTTATTAAAAATTTAAATGTTGACTCTTACTTCAAGATCTACAAATCCGAATTTAATACAATTCAGGATATCGCCCATACCCATTTTAATGAAACGTTATCCGCTGATAATGTGATTGAGTTTATAGACACGAGGATTGATGCCAATTTTGCGGAAAATAATCCAGTAGAATATAGAATCGTCAGAAACATCAGAAACCGTTACAATATAATTACTGAAGATGTTTTGGTTCCTTTAGTGGCTTACACATTTACCTATAATAACAGTGTAAATTATAAAGACACTGATTTTTCGTTTTTCAGATCACGCTTGGCCTCATCGGGTAATCTAACCACTTTATTGGCCAAAGATAAAGATGCCAACAATGTAAAAACACTTTTTGGCATACCAATAGCCCAATATGTGAGAGCGGATTTGGAATATAAAAAATTCTGGGATTTAACAGGTGATAATGTGTTGGTATTCAGAAGTTTTTTAGGTGTGGCGATACCCTACGGAAACTCAACTTCAATACCTTTTAGCAGAAGCTATTTTATTGGCGGGCCAAATGATTTAAGAGCCTGGAAAATTTATGATTTAGGTCCTGGATCAACAAAAAGCGGACTGGAGTTTAACGTAGGAAACCTTAAATTTATCAATAGTTTTGAGTATAGATTTAATGTGATTAACAGTATAAATGGAGCTTTATTTGTTGATGCCGGTAATATTTGGGACATATCAAATTCCTCAATAACACAACCAGAAGCAAAATTTAATGGACTGAACTCAATAAAGGAAATTGCAATAGGCTCAGGATTTGGTATTCGATATGATCTGAGTTTTATTTTATTGCGATTGGATTTGGGATTTAAAACTTATGAACCTTACCTTCCTAAAGGAAATAAATGGTTTAAAAATTATAATTTTGCGCATACCGTATATAATTTTGGAATCAGTTATCCTTTTTAATGCGAAGATTATAAACTATTTCGATTTCGTTTTTTTTGATTTATAATGTTCATTTAAATGAGATAATTCATTAATTTTGCTATAATTCACAATAACTACACATACAATATTACAATATTATGGATCGCAAAATTAAACCAGGAGTCGCAACAGGAAATACAGTACAAGAACTTTTTAAATTGGCCAAGGCCAAAAATTTCGCAATACCGGCAGTAAATGTTATCGGATCAAATACCATTAATGCTGTTATAGAAACTGCAAAAGAGTTGAATTCACCTGTAATTATTCAGTTTTCAAATGGTGGAGCGCAATTTAACGCTGGGAAAGGATTGTCCAATGTTAACCAAAAAGCAGCAATAGCAGGTGCCGTTGCCGGAGCCAAACATATTCATTTATTGGCGGAGGCTTATGAAACACCGGTAATTTTACACACTGATCATTGTGCAAAATCATTATTGCCATGGATTGATGGATTATTGGATGCCGGTGAACAATTTTATAAAGAAAATGGCGTGCCTCTTTTTAGTTCACATATGTTAGATTTATCTGAAGAACCACTTGAAGAAAATATTGAAATATGTAAAAAATATCTTCAGCGTATGAGTAAATTGGGAATGACTTTAGAAATTGAATTGGGAATTACCGGAGGTGAAGAAGATGGTGTTGATAATTCTGATGTGGATTCCTCAAAATTATATACACAACCCGAAGAAGTTGCCTATGCTTATGAAGAACTTAAAAAAGTGAGTGATTGCTTTACCATTGCTGCATCTTTTGGAAATGTTCATGGGGTGTATAAACCAGGAAATGTTAAGCTAACACCAAAGATTTTAGACAATTCCCAGAAGTTTATTCAAAATAAATTTAAAACAGGCGTAAATCCTGTTGATCTCGTGTTTCACGGCGGCTCAGGTTCAACGCTTGCAGAAATTAGAGAGGCTATTGGATATGGCGTAGTTAAAATGAATATTGATACCGACCTTCAATTTGCTTTTACTGAAGGAATTAGAGATTATATGGTTAAAAATATAGATTATTTAAAAACGCAAGTTGGAAATCCAGATGGTGATGACCAACCAAATAAAAAGCATTACGACCCTAGAAAATGGTTGCGTGAAGGTGAACTTACTTTTAAAACTCGTTTAATACAGGCTTTTAAGGATTTAAATAACGTTAACACATTATAGTTCTTACGTTTCCTACTTAAATTTCATAAAGAGAATATATTTTTATATGTTCTCTTTGTTTTTTTTAGTAATTTGCACCACTTATTCTCACTAAAACAACATTATTATGTCATCTTGGTTTAAAAGAAAAGATAAAGGAATTCAAACCCCTACAGAAAATAAAAAAGATGTGCCGAAAGGTTTGTGGTATAAAACGCCAAGCGGTAAAATTGTTGATGCGGAAGAATTAAAACAAAATTATTATGTTAGCCCTGAAGACGGTTACCATGTGAGAGTAGGAAGCGCAGAATATTTTGATATTCTTTTTGACAACAATACCTTTAAAGAATTTGATAAAGATATGGTTTCTAAAGATCCATTAAAATTTTCCGACAGCAAAAAATACGTAGATAGGTTGACGGAAGCCTATGAAAGAACAAAACTTAAAGATGCCGTCAGAACCGCTGTAGGAAAGTCTTTGGGCAAGGATTTAGTTGTTGCCGCGATGGATTTTGCTTTTATTGGCGGCTCTATGGGGAGTGTTGTTGGTGAAAAAATTTCCAGGGCAATTGATTATTCAATAGAAAACAAAGTTCCTTTTCTGATGATATCAAAATCTGGTGGAGCAAGAATGCAGGAAGCCTCATATTCATTAATGCAATTGGTGAAAACATCGGCTAAACTAGCGCAACTTGCGGAGGTGAATATTCCCTATATATCATTGTGCACCGACCCGACAACAGGAGGCACAACAGCCTCGTATGCCATGCTAGGGGATGTAAACATTGCTGAACCCAATGCTTTAATCGCTTTTGCAGGCCCAAGAGTCGTGAAAGACACCACAGGTAAAGATTTGCCGGAAGGATTTCAACGTTCGGAATTTGTTTTGGAACATGGTTTTTTAGATAAAATTGTGGAACGGAAACACCTGAAAAAGCAAATTAATTTATACATTGATTTGATTCAAAACTTACCGGTTAGAAAATAAGAAAAGCGAGCTCCAAAAAGCTCGCTTTTTTAATAAATTTGACTGTTCCACCGCAATAAATGTTAGATCATTTTTAAATTTTCATAAAAATATGATATTATTAAATAGACATTAATATCTAAGAAAAATAAAATATGATAAACAATTGATTATTACCATAATAGTCTTTTATTTTTTTTCTATATTCTTTTGTCTGGTTAATAACCCCTAATATATTTCTGCGATTAATGGATTCAAATCACCTAGAAAATAAAAAATATCACCTCGTAATTAATTGTAAATCAATAATAATAATGGTATATTTGCCGACTGCAAGCCAAAAGGTTTAGCAATACATAAAAATTATTAATAAAATTAATGTTAGCATGTACTTAACTAAAGAGAAAAAAGAAGAGATTTTCGCAAAACATGGTGAATTAGCCACTAATACAGGTTCACCAGAAGGGCAAATTGCCTTATTTACTTTCAGAATTAATCACTTAACAGAACATTTAAAAAAAAATCGTAAAGATTATAATACAGAACGTTCATTGGTGAGATTGGTGGGTAAAAGGAGAAATTTACTTGATTATTTAATTAAAACAGATATTGTAAGATATCGTGAAATAATTAAAGAATTAAGCATAAGAAAATAATTTCACTAAAAAAGAGGCTGACTTTAGCCTCTTTTTTTTTAATTTTATTTGAAAATAAAAAAGCAACAAATTAAACTTTTCATTGGGCAACACACAACACAACAGCACAAACCAATTGTTTAATTAAAAAAAACTATTTATGATACCTAAGGTATTTACAGAAATTATTGATTTAGGAGATGGAAGAACCATCTCAATTGAAACTGGAAAATTAGCGAAACAAGCTCATGGTTCAGTTGTTGTAAGAATGGGAGACGCCCTGTTATTGGGCACTGTTGTATCTAATTACTCTGCAAGTCCGGTAGATTTCTTGCCGTTAACAGTAGATTATCGTGAAAAATTTGCAGCTGCCGGTCGATATCCGGGAGGTTTCTTC
>DAIQBF010000042.1:0-11757 GCA_036781305.1 Lutibacter sp. | reverse complement strand
TCAAAAGAGAAGCAAGACCTAGTGACAATGAAGTGTTAACCATGCGTTTGGTTGACCGTGTTTTACGTCCGCTTTTTCCAAAAGATTATCATGCAGAAACACAAGTGATGATTCAGTTGATGTCTCATGACGAAACTGTTATGCCTGATGCTTTAGCTGGTTTAGCCGCTTCAGCAGCAATACAATTAAGTGATCTTCCTTTTGAGACTCCAATTTCCGAAGTTCGGGTTGGTAGGGTAAACGGAAAATTCATTATCAATCCAAGCAGGGCACAATTGTTAGAAGCCGACATTGATATGATGATTGGCGCTTCAGCAGATTCTGTGATGATGGTTGAAGGAGAAATGGATGAATGCAGTGAGGAAGAAATGGCAGAGGCCATTAAATTTGCTCACGAAGCTATTAAAATTCAATGTGCTGCCCAAGTTCGTTTGGCTGAAGCCTTTGGTAAAAAGGTAACGCGTGAATATGAGATGGGAAAAGATGATGAGGAGATTGAGAAAAAAGCACACGACTTTTCTTACCAAAAAGTATATGACATCGCGAGAGCCGGAAGTGCAAAACATGAACGCAGTGATGCATTTTCAAAAATAAAAGAAGAATTTAAAGCAACTTTTTCTGAAGAGGAATTGAAAGAAAAAGGAGAATTAATATCTAAATATTATAGTAAAGCGGAAAAAAGTGCTATTCGTAATTTAACCTTAAATGAGGGATTGCGTTTAGACGGACGTAAAACTACTGATATTCGCCCAATTTGGTGTGAAGTGAATTATTTGCCATCAACACATGGTTCAGCAATTTTTACCAGAGGGGAAACACAGGCCTTGGCAACAGTTACTTTAGGAACTTCAAGAGAAGCAAACCAAATTGACATGCCAACACACCAAGGGGAAGAAAAATTTTATTTACATTATAATTTCCCTCCATTTTCTACTGGAGAAGCGCGTCCGTTAAGAGGAACTTCTCGTCGTGAAGTTGGTCATGGAAATTTAGCGCAACGCGCTTTAAAAGGAATGATTCCTGAGGAGTGCCCTTATACTGTGAGAGTTGTTTCTGAAGTATTGGAAAGCAATGGATCTTCATCAATGGCAACTGTTTGTGCTGGAACAATGGCGCTTATGGATGCAGGTATTCAAATGAAAAAACCTGTTTCAGGTATCGCGATGGGATTGATTTCAGATGGTGAAAAATATGCCGTTTTATCTGATATCTTAGGTGATGAAGATCATTTGGGAGATATGGACTTTAAAGTTACAGGTACTGCTGACGGAATTACTGCTTGCCAAATGGACATTAAAATAAAAGGACTTTCTTATGAAATTTTGGTAAGTGCCTTAAAACAAGCTCGTGAAGGGCGTTTACATATTTTAGGTAAAATAACCGAGGCAATTGCGGTACCGAATGCAGATGTAAAACCGTATGCCCCAAAAATGATTACCAGAACAATTCCCAATGATTTTATTGGTGCTTTAATTGGTCCTGGCGGAAAAGTAATTCAAGAATTACAAAAAGCAACTGGTTGTACGATAGTTATTAATGAAGATCCTTTAACAGGTGAAGGCATTGTTGAGATATTAGGAACAAACCAAACAGGAATTGACGCTGTTTTAACAAAAATAGATTCTTTGCTTTTCAAACCGCAAGTTGGTGATACTTACCAAGTTAAAGTAATTAAAATGCTCGATTTTGGCGCAGTTGTAGAATATCTTGATGCTCCGGGAAATGAAGTGTTATTGCATATTTCTGAACTGGCTTGGGAACGTACAGACAATGTTACTGATGTTGTAAATATGGGAGATGTTTTTGATGTGAAATATTTTGGTAAAGATCCAAAAACGCGCAAGGATAAAGTATCCCGAAAAGCACTTATACCAAAACCTGAAGGATTTGTAGCAAGACCTCCACGTGACAGCAGCAGGGACAGCAGAGGTGGTAACAGAGATAATCGCGGTGGTGACAGAGACAGAAAACCTAGAGAAAGAAGAGATTAATAACAATTCTTTTTGACCTAAATACAAAAAAAGGCTTCCCAAATTGGGAAGCCTTTTTTATTGTGTGTTTGCTCATGAAAATATTTACCTATCAAATTTAAATAGACAACCAATTTTTATTACTTTAGGCGACTGTAAATTACTGGATTTGTAAATGCCAAACTTTATCAGTGTTTAATTTTGAAAAATAATTAATAAGAAACTATAAAATAATGAAAAAATCGCTTTTTGTTTTTGCCACAATTTTTTCTTTTGCCGTATTATTTACTGCTTGTAAGGAAACTAAAAAAGAAGAAGTTAAAGAAGAAGTTAACATTGAGAATCATGACAACCATGACCATTCCAAAGGTGAAATGGCTTCAAATTTATATCAATGTCCAATGGATTGCGAGAAAGGAAAAACCTATAAGGCAGCTGGCTCTTGTCCGGTATGCGAAATGGATTTAAAAGCAAAAGAGCAATAGCTCTAGAAATAGAACACGTTAAAGGATGTAAATGTATCGCCGGAGGAGCATGTAAATGTGAAGTAGCAAAATGTACTTGTAAAACAAATATTGCAACGAAGGAATGTACAAAATGTGAGACAGGGAAAATGTTCCAGCAAAGCATAAATTCTATAATTTTTCTGAAAGTAAAAAGCCTGCTTAATGAAAATTAAGCAGGCTTTTTATATAAATAAATGCATTAATAATTACATCATACCCGGCATTCCGCCGCCCATTGGAGGCATTCCGCCAGCTGATTCTTCTTTTATGTCAACCAATGTACAAGCTGTAGTTAAGATCATACCAGCAACAGAAGCGGCATTTTCCAATGCAATTCTCGTCACTTTTGTTGGGTCGATAATACCGGCCTTAAACATCTTGGTATATTCATCTGTTTTGGCATTGTAGCCAAAATCACCTTTCCCTTCAATAACTTTTGCAACAACCACTGAACCTTCACCCCCTGCATTTTCAACTATTTGGCGCAATGGCTCCTCTATGGCCCTGTCTAAAATTCTAATTCCCGTTAATTCGTCTAAATTTTCAGTCGTTAAAGATTTTAGCACTTCTTTTGTTCTAACCAAAGCAACGCCACCACCGGCAACTATTCCTTCTTCAACAGCGGCGCGAGTTGCGTGTAAAGCATCATCAACCCTGTCTTTCTTTTCTTTCATTTCAATTTCACTTGCGGCGCCAACATACAATACCGCTACACCGCCGGCCAATTTCGCCAAACGCTCTTGTAGCTTTTCTTTGTCGTAATCAGATGTTGTCGTTTCAATTTGTGCTTTAATTTGCGCAACCCTTGATTTAATGTCAGCAGCGTCTCCAGCTCCGTTTACAATGGTTGTATTGTCTTTATCAATGGTAATTCTTTCTGCAGTGCCCAGCATATCAATAGTTGTATTTTCTAAAGTCAGTCCTCTTTCTTCAGAAATTACGGTGCCACCGGTTAAAACTGCAATATCTTCTAACATCGCTTTTCTTCTGTCACCAAAACCTGGGGCTTTTACGGCAGCAATTTTTAGTGCTCCTCTTAATTTATTCATTACCAAAGTTGCCAAAGCTTCACCTTCCACATCTTCGGCAATAATTAATAAGGGTTTGCCACTTTGGGCAACGGGCTCTAATATTGGCAATAAATCTTTAAGATTTGTTATTTTCTTTTCAAATAAAAGAATGTATGGGTTTTCTAAATCTGTCAACATTTTTTCTGCATTTGTAACAAAATAAGGAGAAAGGTATCCTCTGTCAAATTGCATTCCTTCAACGATATCAACATAAGTTGAAGTACCTTTGGCTTCTTCAACAGTGATAACACCTTCTTTACCCACTTTTTTAAAGGCTTGGGCGATTAATTCCCCAATGGTATCGTCATTATTTGCTGAAATTGAAGCGACTTGTTTAATTTTATCAGAATTGTTGCCAACTTCTTGCGATTGTTTTTTCAAATCTTCAACAATAGCCTCAACCGCTTTATCAATTCCGCGTTTTAAATCTAGTGGATTTGCTCCGGCAGCCACATTTTTTAGGCCTTCTTTCACAATAGCTTGTGCCAAAACAGTTGCGGTTGTTGTTCCGTCACCTGCCAAATCACTGGTTCTTGAGGCAACTTCTTTTACCATTTGGGCACCCATGTTTTCTAAAGTATCTTCCAATTCAATTTCTTTGGCAACTGTTACGCCATCTTTTGTAATTACAGGTCCGCCGAATGATTTCCCAATAACAACATTTCTTCCTTTTGGACCTAAAGTCACTTTTACGGCATTTGCCAATGCATCAACGCCACGTTTTAATCCGTCGCGCGCTTCAATATCAAAAATTATTTGTTTTGCCATTTTATTATTTTTTTAGATTTTAAATTTTAAGCAATTTTTCTTCTAACTTTTTATGCGGACAAGTCGCGACCTGTCCCTACTTTTAACCTTTAGCTAAAAGTTTAAAGCTTCTTTAAACAATTGCCAAAATATCGCTTTCTCTCATCATAAGATATTCTGTGCCATCCACAACAAGCTCAGTGCCTGAATATTTTCCAAATAAAACGGTATCACCAACTTTCACGGTCATTGGCTCATCTTTTAATCCTTTGCCAATGGCGGTCACGGTTCCTTTTTGTTGTTTTTCTTTAGCCGAATCAGGAATGATAAGTCCGGAAGCAGTAGTTTTTTCAGCTGGAAGCGGTTTTACCAAAACTCTATCTGCTAATGGTTTAATATTAATTTTACTCATTTTGAATTGATTTTAAAATTATTAATTCTTTGGATTGAAAACTCCAAAATTATGCCAATCCAATAAAACTGACAAATGTATTTTAAACGGAGTATGTATGAAAATAAAAATGCCAACGTGTCATTTACATTGGCATTTCCATAAATATATTTTCAGTAGAATTACTGAACGGTATCTTGCGTAATAGGTGCTGAAGTCGCCGGTTGCGCCGGTAAATCCTGTACCTCACGGTTTTCAATGGTGTTTTGGATTTCTGATTTTGTGTCAATAATATTTGCTTTGGGTGCAGCGAAATTTGACAATAAAATTAAGGCAAGCAATACAATTGAAAGTGTCCAAGTACTTTTATCTAAAAAGTTTGTTGTATTTTGAACTCCTCCTAAAGACTGTGTTCCGCCCCCACCAAAAGAAGATGATAATCCCCCGCCTTTTGGATTTTGCACCATAATAATTAATATGAGCAAAAATGCTACTATCATAATCAGAATCAAAAATAATGTATATGTCATGACTTATTTTTTTGTAAATTTTTTATTGCTTTAATTCGGTCTGCAAAGAAACCACTTTTTTCTGGATATTTCAAAATTAAAATGCGATAAGCTTTTATGGCATTCTCATATTTTTTTTGTTCAAGGTAAACTTTCGCCAGGGTCTCCGTCATCAAACTTTCATTTTCTGTTGAGTCCTCAAAAGTTATATCCACATTAACTGTGTTTTTGTCTATAGGTTTAATTTTTGGATTTAACTCAATGAACTTGTTTATTAGGTTAAACTTTTCTTCAATTTTTCGAACTGAAATTTCTTCTCTGAAAATGGGTTTTTGGGCGATCAATTGCATCCATTCATTAAATGAATGTGGCTCGGAACTTACAAATTGAATTGGTTTTCCTAATTCTAAAACATCAGTTGTTTTTTCTTGGTCTGTTATAATTTTTTGTTCCTGAATTGCATCAGGTTTATTTTCTGCGATTTTATTGGGTAAGGATTCTGTGATTTTTTGATGCAGCGTTTTAATAGCTTCGGCATCAATTACTTCATTTTCTTCGAGAAGTTCCACTTCCTTGTTTGCTTTTGTTATAAATTTAGGAGAGGTTATAAAATCAAAAAGCACTTTTCTGTCTATGGTATAGGCCGCTGTTTTTTTTAAGGTTTGGTTGTATTTGAAGCTGTTCGTTTTATTAAGTCCTTTTAGCTGAATTGCCCTTGCCGGCTGAAAATAGGGAAATTCGGAAATTACCTCATTCAATTGTTGCGTTTTTAAGGCATCGATATTTTCGGGATATTGCAATAAATTGGTGAATTCGGCACTGTTCATAATTACCATTTTGCCACAGAAGCATTAAAAATATCTTGTGTTATACGTTCAATAATTTCGTTAAAAGCATCATCCAGAATACCGCCCGTTAATTGCGCGTTTCCGTCATAATCATAGTAGTGGGAAAAAGAACGCTCAAAATTATCTTCTTCAAACTTGTTGTTGAAAAAACGCACATTTACGGTTATGGTGAGTCGGCTTTGCGCAGCAGTTTGTTGCGCCGTTGCGGTCATTGGGTTAATTTTATACCCTGTAATTTCACCTTCAAATTGTAAATCCCCTCCAGCTTTCACCAAACTTAAATTGGTTTGCTGTAAAAATAAATCCTGAAGTTTCGTTGTAAATTCCTGGCTTAAACTCGGTTCAACTAAAATAGCGTTGTTTGGAAAATAATCTATTTGTATCGTTTTCACGTCAGATTTTATATTAGTTCCCGAAAATGAATAAATTCCACAACTTTGTATGGTAAAGATTAAAAGCAATAAGATTAGGCAACTAATTTTTTTCATCTGTTTAAATTTTATTTTTTAGCGGTAACAGATGCTGTTCGCCATTAATCATTCCTTTGTGTGTCAAAATTTGTTTTGTACGTTTCATCATTTTATAAATTATTGCTTTTATCAAACATGCCGAAATAGCGACACATTCTTAACAAAATACCCTATTTCAAGTAAACGGAATTTGTGAACTGTAATTTTAAGAATTCACAAATAATGATCACAAAAAGTTAAGGTGAAGATTCGTGGATAGAGCAAGTAAATTTTTTCATCTGTTTATATTTTATTTTTTATTGGTACAGATGCAGTTCGCCATTAATCATTCCCCTGTGTGTCAAAATTTGTAATGCTCGTTTCATCTGAAATTTTATTTTTTTGTTGGTACAGCTGCTGCCTGCCTACCGGCAGGTAGGTTCGCTATTAATCATTACTTTGTGTGTCAAAATTTGCAATGCTCGGTTCATTGGAGTTTTGTTAAAAGCGGGCAATATTTAAAATAATGCCCGCTTTTATAAATTTTTAAAGTTTCATTCTACGCAAGCAGTATTATTCCGCATCTACGGCATCACCATCCAAAGTAAATGTAATAGGCACATTAGAACCTTTTGGAGATACCCTTATGTAACCCTGCATTTCTTGATGCAAGGCTGAACAGAAATCTGTACAGTAAAATGGCCATACGCCTACTTGCTTAGGTTCCCATATATTGGTTTCTGTTTGTCCTGGCATAATCAACAACTCAGAAGTTTGAGCACCAATCATCGCAAATCCATGAGGAACATCATAGTCTTGCTCAAGGTTTGTTATATGGAAAAATACTTTATCGCCAACTTGCACACCTTCAATATTGTCTGGAGCAAAGTGAGAACGAATCATAGTCATATATATATGCACTTCATTTCCTTTTCTTATCACTTTAGCAGCAGCTTGAGATTTGGTGGCAAACGGGTGTTCATTTTCCTCCAGTTTGTATATTTTTTTCGATTTCGGTGTTATTAAATTAGCCGGAATTCCTGCTGCATAATGAGGTTCGCCAATGGTTGGGAAATCTGACAACATTACCAATTTTTCGCCGGTAATATCGAACAATTGTGCAGATTGAGTTACCTCTGGGCCTGTTGGCAAATAACGGTCTTTCGTAATTTTGTTCATTACTAAGGCATATTTTCCGAAAGGTTTTCTTGAATTCCCTCCAGGAACCATTAAGTGACCAGGCGAATAATAGGTTGGTTTTCTATCAACAACTTCCCAAGTACCCAGTTTCCACTTTACCACTTCAGAAGAAATAAAGAATGTTGTATAAGCATTTCCTTTTCCATCAAATTCAGTATGTAGCGGTCCAAGACCTGCTGATTTAACAACACCAGCTAAAGTTGCTTCAAACTGTAAAATTGGAATCCCATAGGCTTCACCATCAAATTTTTTCTCTTCAATGGCTTTAAGCATTTTACTGAATGAATGCACGGTTAATTCGGCTGATAGCTTACCATTTCCCACAATGTATTCACCAGAAGGATCAACATCACACCCATGAGGAGATTTTGGGGTTGGCATAAAGTAGATAGCGCCGGGAACTTCACTTGGGTTCACGATTAACACTTCATCCTTCATGGTAGAAGTTGCTGAATGAACTTCATCCTTATAAACATTGTGTGCATATTTGGCTGGCATTTTGGTACCGCCTCCGTTATTTACATATTCTTCAATTTTTTTCCAATTGACGGCTGCAATAAAATCCTTGTCATTTTGAGAGGCATTTACTTCCAGCAATGAATTTGCTTCTTCGGTATTGTAGGTGGTAAAGAAAAACCAACCATGTGAATCACCTCTCCCGGGATGTGATAAATCATAATCAAAACCTGGCATCATTAATTGGAACTTAATATCCATACCACCATCTTTAGGATCAACTTTAATAAAAGTTAAAGCTCCTTTAAAGTTTCCTTTATACTCGTTAATAGGCATGTCTCTTTGAGGAAAAGGAATGCTGAAACGGGTACCTGCCACAACATATTCTGTATTTTCAGTAACAAAGGAGGAACTATGGTTCCCTGCTGAGTTAGGAATTTCAAGAATTTCAGTAGTTTCAAAAGTTGTCAAATCAATTTTAGCGATACGAGGTGTATTGTTTCCATTAATAAATACCCAACGACCATCCAATACACCAGCAGTTTGAGAAATATCCGGATGGTGTGCGTCATCCCAAGGAATAAATCCATGAGAAGTGTTTAGCATTGGTTTTGTTTCTTCGTTAAATCCGTAAGCTTTTTCAGCATCTACCGAAAAAACAGGGATCACTTTAAATAATCGTCCAGATGGAAGTCCATAAACAGCCAATTGGCCACTGAATCCCCCTGATAAAAAAGCATAGAATTCATCATATTCACCTGGAGCCACATATACTCTTTCGGCGGCATTGCCAGACAGCGCACCGTTTTTCTTTGAGTCGCTATTTCCACAACTGCCCAGTACCATTGAAAGTACCGTAATTGCAAGTAAAGATTTAAAAATTGTTTTCATACTATATTTGTTTGTTTGTTAATTGTTCATTGATTTTAACTATTCATCCGTTTCAGATGTTTTTGTCCTAAAGTATTCCAATACCAGTCTTGCTTCTTCTTCCGTTAAATTTTGGTTTGCCATTGGCGCAATATATTCAGCCAGCAACTTTTTGGCTATTGGGTTTTCTGCCACCATTACTTCAGGATTTAGAATCATATTCATAATCCATTCTGGTGTACGTCTTTCAGTAACCCCAACCAAGGCCGGTCCAATAAGCCTTTTGCTAATTTTATGGCAGGCAGTACATTTCACTGTAAATATTGCCTTTCCTTCATCTGCCATTTTTTGGTCAATTTCACCTAAGGTAAGGCTTGTGATAGGCCCAATGCCTTTATCTTTCATTGGGTCGGTTTCCTCAACCGCTGCTTTTTGTTCTTCAACTGGCGCTGAAACTTTTTCCTCCTTTTTGCCTTCACCTCCACAACTTGTCATTAAGACCGCGAATATTGCCAATACTATTACTTTTAATTTCATCTGTTTAATTTAATTTGTTTTTAATTTATTTTAATTAGTTATTCTTTTAGATAGCTCTTTTAAAGATTTTTAATTATAAATCTTTGTTATTTTATGTTGTTGTTGTTGTTGTTGTTGCTTTAAAATTATTCGACCGGAACCAATACGTTGTCAATTACGTGAATCCAACCATTACTTACCTTAACGGATTTTAATATTTTGGTTCCGCCAACATAAATACCATCTTCTTTGATTTCAATAGGCAAGTATTTACCAGAAGCCATGTATAATTTTCGTCCTTTTTCAGCTTCTTTTCTCAGTTGTTTTTCAGGATAATTTGCCGGAGCCACATGATTGACTAGAATAAAAGCCAGTTTGGATTTATTTTCTGGTTTCAATAAATCGTCTAATGTGCCTGCCGGAAGCTTGTCGAATGCTGCATTGACTGGCGCAAATATTGTTAAAGGCCCTGTGTTTACCACAGCATCTTCAACACCTGCAGCTTCAATTGCTACGACCAAGGTTTTAAAATCGTCTAATGATTTAGCAACTTGTAATGCGTTTGCCGCAGAAACAGTGTCAATAACTGATGCTTGTCCTTGTTGCGTTGGAGCTGCTTCCGTTTTTGTTTCATTGGCTTCAGGCTTTTTTTCTCCGTCGCCGCATGAAACCATGAAAAGTGCCGATACGGCTAAAAGAAAGATGGTTAAATTGATTTTTTTCATAATTTTATGGTTAATTGTTAATAAATACGCAACAAATGTAACGCTCCAAAATTAGGTAAAATATGACATAAATCATAATTTGCCAATAAAAGATATTCATGTCTTTATATATTTGTAACCTATGTTACCCTTGTTACCAAAATCTAATTCTAACTTTGCATTTGAGATTTAAAAAACACACTAAATAGTGCGAGGAAAAATCTAAAAATACTTCAAAACAGCCATAAATTTACAAAAAAAAATGATTAACTCCCTAATAAAAAATAGTTTAAACAAAACAATTTCCTACCCAGTCTATAGGCATTTAATAAAAGATTTAATCTCAGCTGAAAAATCTACCGGAATTGAGCAATCTGAATTACACCTAACTTTTAGCATCCTGAATGACAAAAGAATGGATCGACTGGATAAAACCTTGAAAATATCTACAGAAACCCAAAATTCTTTGGACAATTTAAACAAAGCGTTTACCTTTTTGGTGATTGCCGAAGGCTGGTGTGGCGATGCAGCACAAATTTTACCCATTATTAATAAGGTGGCCGAAGCAACGGACAAAATAGATTTTAAAATTTTGTTGCGCGATGAAAATGAAGATTTGATGAACCAATATTTAACAAACGGAAGCAAATCGATTCCTAAAGTCCTTATTTTAGATCAGGACAATACTGTGATTGATTCCTGGGGACCAAGACCTTCTATTGCATCAAAAATGGTGGTGGACTACAAAGCCAAAAACGGAAGTTTGGATGAAGATTTTAAAAAGAACCTGCAAATTTGGTACAATAAGGACAAAGGCAACAACACGCAAAATGAACTACTCAGTTTGTTGCACGCCAACTAAATTAAAAATATTTTGGACCTACCGCCTTTTTGATGGGCATTTCCGCTGAAAAAGCGGTCGGGCTTTCACGGCTCGCTTTTTTTTGTGAAAAACAAAAAAAGAGCTCAAACAAACCGTTCAATCCCTAGTGCAAATTGAATTACGATTTACGATTAGCTATTTAGTGATTGGGTTCGACTGATTTTTATATGTTTTTTATCCTTTTCATATTTTTTACACACCCCTAGCCCTCCCGCTGGAAAAGCGGGACAGGCTTCTCAAGAGGGGAATTAATTGTGGTTAATTTATATTTTTAACTTTAGTAGCGTTAAACTTTCAGTTCTTGACTCGCAAAGCATGAGCGTAACGCTCGCGCCAGAAGAATTTACGATTTACGATTTATTTTGAATATCTTTGCAGCCTAAAGAAAACCAATGATTATAGATTTTAACAGCATTCCCGAAACCGCAAAAATTTGGGTATTTCCGGCAAACAGAAAATTTTACGCACAGGAACTTCCTGAAATAACTGCTAAAATTGAACAATTTTTAACGGATTGGGAAAATGAAAATCAGCTGATTTCAGCGGCTTACGTTATAAAATACGACCGTTTTATCATTGTTACCGCCAACGATACTGAACAAAGTTTAAGTTTGGAGGCTCAGGATCAATTGGCCTCA
>DAIQBF010000041.1:0-16702 GCA_036781305.1 Lutibacter sp. | reverse complement strand
GTTCGCCATTAATCATTCTGCTGTGTATCAAAATTTGTTATGGCTCGTTTCATCTATTTGAAGTTGAAAGTTTAAAAAATGTTTAATTGTTCAATCGTTTAACTTTAAAAATTCGTAAATCAAAAATCGTATATCGCAATTCAAAATTTTAATGTAAAAATTTATCTATCACATAAATAATCTGAGCCATCGTAATATAAAATACACTTGACAGCATTAACTGACGGGCTTCCTTATTGGTTTGGTTTTTATACAATTTTATGGCATAAAATAACATAATACCGCCCAAAAACACTAAAATGACCGCTGTGATGGGATAAATATAAAAATTTCCTGTTAATTTCAACACAGGAATCACAGAAACTATAATTAAACAAACTGTATAAATAATGATTTGCACCACCGCTTTTTTATCTTTTTGCCCCATCGGCATCAAATTATAACCGGCTTTTTTGTATTCCTCATACTGAAGCCAGGCGATTGCCCAAAAATGTGGAAATTGCCAAAAAAACTGAATTAGAAATAAAATGCCCGGTTCAATGGAAAAATCATCGGTTGCGGCAACCCAACCCAACATAAAAGGAATGGCTCCAGGAATTGCGCCTACAAAAACGGCCAAAGGCGTTACCGATTTTAACGGCGTGTAAACACTGGTGTATAAAAAAATGGAAATGGCACCAAACAAGGCTGTTTTCGGATTGATGCTGTATAAAATGACCAAGCCTAAAATGGTAAAGGAAACCGCAATAACCATTGCCATGGAAACGTGCATTCTTTCGGCGGGCAAAGGCCGGTTCATGGTGCGTTTCATTAAGGCATCGGTATCTTTTTCAATAATTTGGTTGAAAGCATTTGAAGCTCCAACCATCGAGTAACCGCCAACCGCCAATAAAATAAGGATTGAAACCTGAATTTCCTCAGCGGCCAATAAATAACCAGCCAGGGATGAAAACACGACACTTAGGGACAAGCCAACTTTCGTCAACTGTTTAAAATCGGTAAATATTGCCGAAAAATTCAGCTTTCTTGGGATAGAATTTGAAGATATTTGCATTAAATTTATATAAAACAATGCAAATATATTTTATTATTACATAATTACAACCTTAAAATAAGCGAATTGAGAAAATCTTTTAAATAAAATTAAAAATTACCTTTGCAGTTAATAGAAATGTTTTAAATTTGCCCACTCATTTAAGCAATTAAATGCACGTTCATTAAATATATTTGCGAAAGTAGCTCAGGGGTAGAGCACCACCTTGCCAAGGTGGGGGTCGCGGGTTCAAATCCCGTCTTTCGCTCTAAACAATATTAGTGCCAATGCAGGAGTGGTGGAACTGGTAGACACGCTGGACTTAAAATCCAGTGGGCTGTAAGGCCCGTGCGGGTTCAAGTCCCGCCTCTTGTACTAAAACCCTTGATAATCGTTTGATTTTCAAGGGTTTTTTTGTTTTTATACTGACAAATATGCTGACGGTTTCTGTTGAAACCTAGAGGAGTAAATTCACTCATGTACTGCTTTAACTGAAGTATTATAAGATTATTTTAAAAATTCCCCAATTTAATTTGTGGATATCTCTAAAAACTTTTCTATTCACACCATTCAATATGTCCTTTATTTAAAATAAAATGACTTTTACATCCATTTACTCTATCAACAGAAGGAAATATACTAATATTTTTGTTTTTTATAAAATAAGTCCATTTAGGTTTTGAATATTCTAATAAATTTAATTTAATTTTTTCATTACATCCACAAGGGCATTTTTGTTGGGGGTACGTGCTTTATTCATTTATTGCTTTATTCAAAGTAGGACTTACAAGTTCTTCAATGTTTTTTTTATGCATTGTGTCAAAGAATTCAATAATATCAAGTGTTTCGGTTGTGATATTCTTTAAAGTTTCATCTGATATAAAATTGCACTCATCAAGTTGTTGCATATTTCCGTGAGAAAAATTGTCGCAAACCTTATTAATACTGTTTAATTTACTTTTTAAATTGGTCTTTGTAATACTTCCAACTGTTTTGTCCTCAATTTTATCGTAGTCGATTATGTCAAAAATGAAATTAGGTAAGCCAGGTGTTTGTCCTTTTTCATTTGATAATTGAGCATATTTGAAGCCGAAAAATGTTTCTAAAATTCGTCTGATATAATTAGGCAAATATTTTCTTGCATCTTCATAATCGGGTTCAGCATCTGAGTTAAAGTTGATAACACTTTCAAGCATATAGAAGTAAGGACTTTGAAAGTTTTCTATTGAGGCAGGCAAATCTTCAATTTCTCCTTTGTTAATCAAATAAGTGCCTTTTTTTTTTTTTTTTTAAAATGGGTTGCTATACTTTAGGAACAGGATATTATGACTAAAAAGAAAAAGCTGTTTGAAGTCTTTAAATTCATCGTGAATGAGAAAAGCAGTGCTGTATAGTCGATTGTCATCTAAACTCGAAATAGGGTCGTCTATAACAACTGTAGTTTGTCCTTTATTGGTTACTTCGGTTGCTACTTTACTCATAAAATAGGCAAATGCTAAAGCGGTTTTTTCGCCTTCGCTTAGCGTATTTTGTAATCTTTTTTTGGTTTCATTGACTCCCTTGTATTTGATAAGGATATTGTTTTCTTCTTCTCCTTCTTGCAAATCAATTGTAAAATGTGTAATTCCAAGTTTTGTCAAATATTCACCAACTTTTTTTGCTTCCATTTTTAGTTCTTTCAACCTCTGAACTTTTTTATCTGTTAACTCAGTTATTGTTGTTGAAAGAGTTGAAATCTCAATTGTTGCGGAATGGAATTTTTCGATTCGATTTTCTTTGTCAGTTCCATTTAAGTCTAATAAAATTAGCTCAGTATAGCAGTCTCGGATTTCTGTATCAATTTTGGTTGGATCAATTTTTTGGTTTTTGAGATTGTTAAGCGTATTATCTTTAAAGCTGTTTAATTTTTCAATATTGTTGTTGTATGTTTCAATAAGCGTTTTAATCGGTTCAATTTCAATTGTTATTTTCTTACTTGAATTTCCTTGTTTAGAAACAATGTGTTTTTGAAGGCCAGATAAATCAGCTTTTATTTCAACATTTCCTAATTCAGGAAATTTTATTTCAATAAACTTATCGTATTTCTCACCGTAGCTTTTTAATGTGTTTTTATTAAGCTTATTTGTTTTTAGAAGTCCAATTGAATTATCAATGTTTTCTTTTAAGTTTTTGAGCTGGTCAACAAAGTCCAAGTAGCTTTTATCAAAATACTCTGCAAATTCAGCGATTAAACCATCAATAGAATTCGTTAGGTCAGTTTTGCAAACGGGACAAACGTTGTTGTCTTTTTCATTGGAAATTTTTAATAGTTGTTCTCCAAGATTAAACCAAGGCTCAATTTTCTCACTTTTTGATTCCTCAATCTCCTTTTTATACAACTCTATTTTTTCAGAAAGATTATCAGTCGCATTCTCTTTCGCTGATTGTTCTAACAGCTGTGATATTCTTTCAAGGTCAACGTTTATTTTTTCAAATACTAGATTTGAGATTTCTGTAATATTGATTTCAAGCTCGGCTTGATTTTCACTCAGTTTGTATTCTGCAAACTTTTGAGTAATTGTTTGTTCTATTTCAGTTTTTGACTTATCCGACAATTCTGTAACAGCAGGAATTACATTACCAGCTCGAAGATGTCTGTTAGGAAAATGTTCTCTGTAAATAGCATTGTAAGTTCTTTTTACTTCATCAAACTTTTCGATAATTTTAGTTTTCTCAGCTTCTTTGTCTCCTTTTTCCTTTATTTTGTTATCAATGTCAGTGTTTATTTTTTTGATTGTGGGGTCTTCCAAAACTGTTTCTTGAACATTAAATTTTGACATTTTACCAATAGTACCATCGTAAACGTGGTTAGCTATGAAGTTTGAATTGAAAACATATATTTTCTTGTTCTCTGGATTTGCTTTTGGTGGATAAGTTAGTTTGTTTTCGAATTTAACACCTGAGTCATTTTCAGTTGTTTTTAAGTCCTTAAACAATTCTTCTTTTTGTTCTCTTGTAAAAATCCCATTGGTAGCAATCAGGTTGAAAAAATTCGATAATGTAGATTTTCCACTTCCGTTAAAACCGAAACAAATATTATATCTGTTAAATTCTTTCGAACATTTCCATTTATAACTGTCAAATATTCCGACCTTCTTTATTTCTTCAATTTTCTTAATCATTATCGTTTTTTTGCATTACCCCCAACTTGTTTTATTTCAAATAAAATATCAAATTATCAATAATATTTTCCTGATAAAACAATATTGTATTTCTAATTATTTAAATTGTCAGCAATTTTTATAGATGACTAAATTAAGAAAATAAGGTTACAGGGAGAGCAATTTATTATATTTTTATATTCTGCGATTTTGTCTAAATTATTGATTCTTAGGCAAGTTAAATATCCCTTTAACGTTTTTGCCATAATTTTTAAACTTACATTCCCCTAATTAATTCTTTTGCTTTATCTAATTTATATGCACCAGGAACTTCTTTTTTGTCGAAAACCATAAAGTAGGCGAAATTTTGGCCTGCTTGTTTTTCCCATTCATTGCCAAGTCGGCATTTTGCGGCACTGTCAGTGCCATCTAAATGGTCTCCTTTGGTTTCAAGCAAAATTGTTTTGCCAGATTTGGTTTGCAAAATAAAGTCTGGATAATGGTTTGCTTTAAATCCATTTATAAAAAAGCCTTTTCCTTTTTCTAAATTTCTGTGCCAAAAAGCAATATTTGAGGAAGTCCCAATTTCCATGATTACTTGTTCCTCAAAATTGTTCATTGATCCTTCTCTTTCGTACAATGAATTTCCAATTGATGAGCCTAAATTACCAGGGACAATTGCATTGCCTAATTTCCAGTTGTTTTTTGTGTTGATGCGTTTCGATTTTACCAAATCCATAAAACGCCCTTCGGCATAAGCATCGGACAATAATCTAATTTTTCCTTTTATTTTGTCTGTATAGCTCCATTTTCTAACCAATATGTCTCGCATTTGCTCTGTGTTCATATTGTTTAAAATTCTGCCAACATAAACTTTTATTTCTTGGTCAGCAATGGGATACATATTGCCGATAACCTGCATTATTTGATGCGTGATGTCTGAAATTTGATTCTCTTTTGGTTTTGCTAAAATGTATTCGGCAATTGGGTCTTTCACCAAGTTATCTTCAATTTTTGTAAAGGAAGGACGATATTCGTCCTTTTTAGATTCTTCTAAATCTACCTTATATAAATCGGATGAAATTTGGTCAAAATCTATTTTTATATCCTCATTAGACAGTTTGAAGTCTTTTAATAAAGATTCTCTATTTAATAGTTCTTCATCAGTGCCAAAAATATCACTTGCAGTTACTTTTAGAAAGAATTGAGGAAATTCAATTTGGTCTATAAATTCTATATTCGATTCTTTTACTTTGTAACGTTTTACTTTATCGCCCATTTCTTGAAATATATTTTCATCTACAGGCTGCGTTGCCTGATCCTGTATTTGTTGTTCTAATTCTCTGCTTTGCACTTCTGCCATTGTCTCAATTTCTTCAATAACAGGAGTTGTTTCAATTTCTTCTTCAGTGGCGTTTGGATTAAATGAAATTCGACCTTTGTCAATAATTTCTTCTTGTTCTTCCGTTTGTTGTTCAGGAAATAAAAACGATTCAACAGGATCAACTTTTACGATTACTTTTTCCTCCTCTGTCATTTTATCTACTTTACGGTAGTCTTTTTCACTGAAACCGGATGCTTGTAAACCTTTTACGATATTTTGTAAGGTTTCATTGAATTTTGCTGATGCTGTTAAGACATAAGATAAGTTTAATTGGAATGCACCGTGCCTTTGCACATAAGGCTGGCGTAATACACGACCTAAAATTTGTTCAACGTCAACGGCACTCGACTTGTCGGCTAATGATGCCAAAATGTATGCGAAAGGGCAATCCCAACCTTCTTTTAAAGCATTGATAGTTATAATGTAGCGTACTTCACAAGATTTGTCCATTAAGTCAAGCCCTTTTAGTTCATCAATGTTTGCGGTTTTGATTTTAATATGGTTTTCAGGAATGCCTAACTCTAATAATTGCTCTTTTAATTTTACAAATGTTGTGTTGTCGTCTTTGGTTTTTGGTTGTGCTTGAAACAAAACAATAGGGCGAATATATTTACCGCCATCCTGTTCTTGTTTTTTAGCCAATATTTCTAATTTACGTTGTAAATGCAAAGCATTATTTATGACTTCTGTTTTATCGTGATTGTTATAGACAATCACAGGAAGTTTAACCATATGTTCCTTTTTCAATTCAATGGCCGGTACCAAACTAACAATATTGCTATTGTCTTTTGGCGTTGCCGTTAAATCTAAAATAAATGATGGATTTAAGTTTTTAAGCATATCAACACTCAAATCACTTTCCGCATTGTGGCTTTCATCAACCACTAAAACAGGGTTTAAACTTCTAATTACATTAATTAAGGCGGTATCATCTACACCTTCCAATATATGCTCATTGTTTTTGTACTGTGAAACAAAAGGCGCTAATTGCCCGTTTTCTTGGAATACTTTTCTGTCGTCTTTATTTTTTGCACGTAAACTGGCAAAACCCATTACAAAAATGCTTAATTGGTCTTTTACAACCGTTGGGTTAAAGTTAGATCCTTGCAGTAAATCTTCTTTTTGGTAAATTTCAACTCTGTGGTTGAACAATGTATTTAGTTTTTGTCTGTAAGGGTGTTCGGGATTAGAAAGCGCATCTACTGTTTGTTGCAATAAGTTACTCCAGGGCACTAACCAGATAACAACTTTTGGCTTTGCAGCATCATAGGCTGAAAAAATAGAATGAAGCGCATTAACGGCAATAAAAGTTTTACCGCCTGCGGTTGGTACTTTTACACATACGTGTGCAGCATTTGGAATGTTATTTTTATAGGGTTGCATACCGGTATTATCCAATGGATTATAAGGGCCAATTTTATCTTCCCAATATTGATTGAATGCTTTGGGCAGGTTTTTATGCTCTTGCACATAGCCCAAGTATTCCTCTAAATTTTCTATTACCTTTTGTTGATAGCTTTTTAATTCCACTTTTCTTGATTTACTGATTGGTGATTTATGATTTATGATTGAGGCGTTGTTTCACCGTTTTTGCTGATGCCACAAAAATTGAAACCAATTCATTACTTTCTTTCTTCAAATGCAACAATCCGAAATCATCATTTAAAATTTCAGATTCTTCAATCATTTCGAGCCAAAACAATGTTTCGTCTGCTTCTTCAATGACTGTTTCCATTTTTGAAATAAAATCTTTATCACTCTTGGCCCTACAAACCGCCCGGTAATTTGCAGCTACGGAAGTTGATGAACGAATAATCTGGTTCGTAAAAGTCCAACCAACTCTATTATTGGGTAAATGCTCAACAAATTTTATAATTGCCAATGCAAACATTTTACTTCGATGTTGTAATTCTCTGCTATTCATCTCTCTTATACATTTATGATTTCAGATTATGGATTTATGATCTATTCTTCGTTAGCCCATAATAATCAATCTGAAATCCGAAATTATCAATCCTTAAATCCTTTGATTTGCTTATCAAAATCAGAAATAATTTTTTGTGTTTTATTAAACCGCTCATATTCACCACTTGCTTTTGTAAGCGCTTGCTGATGGGAAATTTTACCTTTTCCTTCCAAAATTTTATATTCGTTAAAGTTCAAAAACTTATCTACACTTTCAGAAAGTCCTTCCATTGTAAATGTATTTTCACGTTCAATTAAATTTTCGATATAATCAAAATAACCTGTTACGGTGCGTTCCAATTGTTTTATTTCCTTTTCTTGTAAATAATTCTTGGCAATGCTCGTGTCGGTTTTTATTATTCTGCCATCTGGTGCATTTTTCCAAGTGGTTAAACCCATATTTTCTTTTGTGGCGCTTGCGTTTTTATAAATAATTTCGGCGGCTGTTTTCCCTGTTATGGCAAAATGAAACTTGTTTTGTACCAAGGCATAAAAATTTTTGGTTATTTCTGCTTGAGGGTTGTAATCGATACTGCACTCTGCGAAAATATCGGTGATTTGTTGGTAAATTCTGCGTTCGCTGGCACGAATTGAACGAACACGCTCCAATAATTCTTTGAAATAGTCTTTGCCAAACACAGCTTCACCTTGCTTCAATCGGTTGTCATCTAAAACAAAACCTTTGATAATGTATTCTTTCAAGGTTTTGGTAGCCCAAATCCTGAATTGTGTACCCCTTTTTGATTTTACTCGATAGCCTATTGAAATTATAACATCAAGGTTATAAAACTTAACAGGCTTGTCTGAACCACCAATGTGCAAATTTTGCACATTGCTTTTTTCATCGAGTTCGCCCTCACTGAAAACATTGCCTATGTGCTTGGTAATCACACTTCTTTCACGGTCAAAAAGCTGACTCATTTGTTCTTGTGTCAACCAAATGGTCTCGTTTTCCAACAACACAGTCAGTTTAACCTCACCCTCTGGTGTGGTGTACAAAATAAAGTTGTTTTGTTTTGGCACTAAATCACTCATAATTATTTCTCTATTTTATCAGTTGTTTCCAAATTGGAAATAAATAATTCAACAATCATAATTCATCATTAAAACCGTGTAATATCTCTTGGTATTTTTTTGAAAATAATGTTATTCTTGGCCATAAATTCTTTTGGCAATAAGCAGTTATCCGCATAAATTACATATTGTTCCCCTTTGGTTTTTATGGCGCTTAAAGTGTCAAAATCCAAAGTAGTTAATGCTTCTTTTTCATAAATGAAATAATATACAGCTTCTTCTTTTTTGCCTAAAAAGTAACCGCTGTCTTTAGCTTTTTTTGGCTCTGTAAACAAAGTGCGGGTTTCAGAAAACCAAATATATGCTCTTATTTTTGCGATATCAACTTGCTCATTTAGGTTTTGGTTTTTGTCAAAAAGTGGCAGGCCTAAATCATAAAAATCAAAATTTCCTCCTGTGCCCTCAATCTCTTTATTTCCTGTGCCGTAACCTTTGCTAACTCGTTTTATCCTTTCGGCAGTGATGTCATTGGCATAGTCTTCCATTTCTACCAAAATAAATTTACGGTTACCGCCATCTTGTTTGTTGAGATTTAAAACTGCGTGCGCTGTTGTTCCTGAACCTGCGAATGAGTCGAGGATAATTGAGTTTTTGTCTGCAACTTGTTGAACAATATATTCAATGAAATCACTTGATTTTGGTGTGTCGAAGACTTTTTTAGAAAATATTTTCTTTACTTCAAGTGTCCCAGATTCAGCTGAAAATTCGGAACCGTGCCAAAAAGATTTTGGTTTTATTCTTTTTTCAATATCGTCTTTATTCAAATAATCCTTTTGAAAAACATCATATTCATTTCTACCTTTTACAAGTTTAACTTCAACTTCATTTAATCTCTTTGATAAAGTATCTTTTCCCCATCTCCAAGTTCCATTTTCGCCAGTAGAAAGTTTTGGAAGAATTTCAATATTACTCTCTTTCCATTCTAAACTTATTGTATTTGTAAGAGGATTATAAAAAATTGGATAAAAAAGATTAGGTCTATCAATTTCCCTTGCATTGCTTCCCCGTTTTCTTAGACCTAAAGGTCTGTATTTTCCTTTCTCATCCTCAAATTTATATTCTTTAGAATATTCTTCAGGTAGTTTAACTCCTTTAGTTATGAAATTACCTTTTTGAAAAATAATCAAATTCTCGTGAGCAGTTGCAATATATTTATCATCACTTCTGCCCTTGAAATTATTTACTACAGCTATATTTTTAATAAAATTTCTAATCCCAAAAATCTCATCACATATCAATTTTAAATTCGCTTGTTCATTGTCATCAATAGAAATAAAAATGGCGCCATCATTTGCCAATAGCTTGTGCAATAATTTTAAGCGAGGATACATCATACACAACCATTTATCATGACGTGTTAAATCTTCTCCATCTTTGCCCACTACTTCACCCAACCATTTTTTAATTTTTGGATGGTTTACATTGTCGTTATATACCCAACTTTCATTGCCTGTATTGTATGGTGGGTCTATATAAATACATTTTACTTTCCCTTCATATTCAGGTAATAAACTTTTTAGAGCTTCTAAATTGTCTCCGGCAAGAGTGATTTTAATGCTTCAAGGTTGTCACCGTGTATAATTTTGTTGCCGCTCTCTCCGTATTGCGGATTTTTGATTTTTGATTTTTGATTTATTTCACCTAATTCAGCATCAAAATGGTATTTGTGTTCTAAAACACGGTAAGGTACGTCTTGGTGATGGTTTACTACTTTATCTTTTCCTATCCAATTGAGTGTTGGCATATATAGTGGGTCTTTTATAAGCTATAAAAATAGCGATCTTTTAATGTTTTACGAGACTTTGCGCTTAAATGATTTTAGCAAATTTTTAAGTAGTTGTAAATATAGAATTTATTTAATAAATAAAATATCGGTGTTATTGAATTAAAATGCTATATTTGAAATCTTTGGTCTTTCATAGGGCCTTCTTTTTAAGCTGCCTACCATTTTATTTTTTAGTGGTGCAGCTTGAGTAAGCTTATAGAAATTATAATTCATAGTATGATTTGTGTAAGCTTATTTCATAGCAATTTTTTTTAACCCACCGGAGTCTATCTGCGGTGGGTTTTTTAATTTAAGGAAGCTTGGCATTCACTTTAGTGAAAATTTGAGGTAAGCAGCGTTTTTCACTACTTATCTCAAATTTTTACTATTTTTTTTTAATTATATTAGTGTAATCCCCAAAAAGCATAACTATTAGGGATTATAATCCCCAAAAGTCATATTTTCTAAATGTATTTTTAATTTAAGGAATTACGAAAATATTATTTTTAGTCATCTTCTTTATTCTCAAAATCAATCAAGCGATCTAAATCATTCACGTTAAATGTTTCAAAATATTTCGAGGTTTTTTTAATTTTTGGGGAATTGTTTTATTCGGAATTAATTCTCTATTATTTATAAACTCACAAACCAAGTTTCAGTAGAACAACTTTTTAGTGCTTCCGATATTCATTCTTAAAATGAATGAAATTGTTTTTAAGATCAGAACTTCATATTAAATTTTTAAGTATTTTAGTAAAAAATAAGATTGCAAAAAATCCTTATACCGAAATAACCGATAAAAAAGCATTTTTAAACGTTTATCCTATTTAATAATAACATTGCATTTTACAATGTTATTAAACATTGCTTAAAATATTGGAATTTCGTTTCGGCGGAGAAATAGTTCTTTAAAATAAAAGTTAAGTTACCTGACAATTTCCCAACTGACTTCCATTCTATCGGATTGCTAATTGAAACGGTCGGATTTTAAATAAAAAAAGAAAAATCACAAAAAAAGATGAAAATAAATAAGTTAAAGTTTCCCACAAAAACAATAAAGCGGGCCTCACTGATTGCTTTCAGTATTACACTAATTGGATTCTTTTTTTTAGTTAAAAATCATTTAATTATTTCGAATAATCCTATCGCAATAACCATTCAAATTTCGGCTGTTTTATTTATGATTTGGGCAAGAATTACATTTGGACTGAGAAGTTTCCACGCAGGTGCAAATTCGACAAAAGGAGAACTTGTAACTAATGGACCTTATAAATTTTTTAGACATCCGATTTACGCTTCAATTATATATTTTTTCTTAGCTTCTATTATTGCCTTCCCGACAATTGAGACTATTATCGGAGTGTTTTTAATTGTTGCAAGTACTTATATAAGAATGATTCTTGAAGAAATTTCATTAAGAGAAATTTACAAAGAATACAATTTATATACTCAAAAGGCAAAAAGAATAATCCCGTTTTTATTTTAAATAATATCTAAAAGACAAATTCTAGATTGAAAACTTAAACAGTAAAAATTTAGGAAAATAGAACAATTTTGAAAAAGCTACTTTAAGCAACACCCCATAAAAATTTATACTTATATTTAAACTAAATTTATACCGTACAAATCTCAAAAAACCCGTTGTGCGTCATTGTTTACGATTTCCAATAAAATTATACCATGAAAGAATTTGAATTTATACTTTATGTCTCAAATCAAGAAAAAAGCACGAGGTTTTACGAAAATTTACTTCAGCTAAAACCCAGTTTAAATGTTCCCGGAATGACGGAATTTAACCTTACGAAAGCTGTAAAACTGGGACTCATGCCTGAAAGTGGCATCACGAAAATTATTTCTCCGCCAATGCCAAATCCAAAAAATGGAAATGGCATTCCAAGATGTGAATTATATTTGAAGGTCAATCATGCAAATGAATATATTAAACGTGGCATTTTGCTTGGAGCAAAGGAAATCAGCGAATTAAAAAATCGTGATTGGGGAGATAAAGTTGGCTATATTGCTGATTTGGACGGACACATTATCGCTTTTGCAGAAAATGGAAAAATAAAATAACTTAGGCGCAACAAGGCCATATTTACACAAATGCTGCCGACAATTTAAAAACACACAATATGATACCATTTAGAACGATTGCAACATCTTCTTAATCTAAACCACATAAAATTAGATATAATTTTTAACTGGTTTGCAGTTTGACTCCGTATAATTGTTCAACCAGCTTATGGCAGCCTCTCTGGTAGAAAAAAGTTGAAATTTAGACGTATTATCCTTAATAAAAGATTGAAATAACATTGCAAAAGCTGTCTCCTTTGGAGTGTCCAAAATAATGGCGGTAATTACAGAATCGTATTTTTCAACAACCTTATGATACTCCTCTGCCAGTAATGACAGATCATTTGAAGGAAAATTTGCAATGCCTTTTTTAGAATCTATCAATATTTTCAAAAATCTGGGATAGGTCTCATTCTTTTTTAGGGAAATGCTGCATTCCATTAATTCTTTTACTGTTATTTTTCCTTCAATTTTTGATTCTAATATGGCTGTTTGAGGATTGAATTTTGCAAAGACCATGGTTGTTGTTTTATTTTGGCGGTTAACTATTTCGGGTAAAGGACGTTGCGCTATTGAAAACATAATTATCTATGATTTTTAATTAACTGGAAATAATATCAAAGTTAACACTCTGAGTTTTAAAAAACGCTGGATTGTCCTTACACATAGTAAGGATAAACCTTACTTTTTTTAGAGGAAATTGCCGTAAATTTATTCACTAAATTTTACTTGAAAATTGCGTAACTATTTCATCATAAATAAAGAGCCAAATTCCATTCAATGCATTAAAAATGTGTTGGAAGATTATCATGAATTTAATTGTATCGGTGTTTCCGGTGAGTATGATCACGCGTTAAACTTTATATTAAAGGAAACGCCGAATTTGGTGTTTTTTGATTTATACAACACTTTTGAAAAAATATTTGAACTAATAAATGAGCTGAATTTGCTATTTAGTGATTATTTCCCTGTTTTTATTGCAATCTCATCTTCAAAAGAAAAAGCATACGAAGCAATAAAAAATGGTTTTTTTGATTTTATATTAAATCCACTGTCAGAATTGGAAATAAGGAAGTCTATTTTAAAATTTCAAAAAAGAAATCCTGCCATTATCAACAAGAATATTTGTTTAAAATCAAATAAAGATTATCAATACCTAAACACTGATGAAATTCTTTTTTTAAAAGCCGATAACAATACCACAGATTTTTATATGAGTGATGGTAATATTATAAGCGCTTTTAAAACACTAAAAACTTTTGAAGACGTGCTTCCCGAAAATTTTTTAAGAATTCATAAAAGTTATATCATAAATAAAAACTTTGTTTCAAGAATTCAATATGGCAAATTAATATGCACTATTAAAAAAAATAGCTACGATATTCCGTTTACCAAAACCTATATTGACAATATTGAAATTATGAAAAAGGCATTGTCGCACAATTCCTTCCAATCGCTAAATTAAGTTTTCCTTTCAAAACATGGTGTTTTACTCCTGCAAATAGTGCTTTCACTAAAAGTGGATTTATTTATTGGTTAAGTGCTTATGGTAATAATATCTTCGCATTAATAAAAGCTTTTGCCAGAAGTATAAGGAGATTACATTTATGGATCCCATACTTTTTACCATTCACAAAATTAATTAAAGCCATTGTTTGGCAAATAATATTGTTATAAATCTTAAAACCCTATTTTATGAAAACTTTTAAATATTTTATTGCGCTTTTTGTAGTACTTAATGCATTCACATTCACTTCTTGCACCTCAAATGACACTGAAGAAGACCAATTGACAATTACGGACCAAGATACATTTGCTACGGGAGAAGATATAACACCTCCTGCTGGAAGAGAATAAGATATTTGTGTTCTGTTTATAATAAAATCAGCATCGAATAACATAATTATAATAAGAAACTGTCATAAAAATATTTTACCAATCTGAATTTGTTTAAATGATTAAACAGGTTCAGATTGATGATTTTCAAAACTTTTTATTAGCCTTTTTTTAGTAGATTTGTTTTTTGAACCTTAACTGCATTGAAAACAATTCCAGCTACGTACAAACACATATTTCAATTATTTTTTTTAGTGCTGCTTGCAATTACAGTAACAAGATGCCATGCACCCAATCAAGATATTTCAACCAAATTAGTTAAAGTTGACAGTATTTCCATCTGGATCCAAAATGCGAAGAACCAGTCAATTACTCTTGAAAAAAGAAAACAAGAATTACATAAGGCATACGTACAGAACAATTTCCAAAAAAATGATTCCGTTAAAAACATCAATTTATCAAATATAGCCTATGAAGGGTTTCAATTAAAGGATTCTGTTTTTTTTCTAAGAACAAACTTGGAGGCCCAAAAATTATCGATAAAACTGCGCGATACTGTGGGGATTGCCAATACGCATTGGAGCTATGGAATGTATTATCTGGAAAAAGAACTCAATGACAGTGCTTATTACCATTATTATGAAGCCTATAAGTACTTCCAAGCCGTAAAGCATGAATTTTTTGCCGGAAAAATGCTGTACAATATGGCCATAATACAAAAAGATGAAAAGGATTATACAGGGAGTGAGGTTTTAACCTTTCAAGCCATTTCAATATTTAATAGATTACAAAAAAGCAATGACCTTTACCGATGTTACAATCTTTTAGGAACTATTTTTAATGAGATTCAAGAATATAATAAATCTATTTTATATCATAGTATAGCCTTAGAAAACTTAGAAAAAGTGGAACAAAAAGGAACATTTATGGAAATTAGTTTAAATAATTTAGGCTTGGTATATCAAAAGCAAGGGAATTATGAAAAGTCAACCGAATATTTTAATAAGGCTTTAAAGAATAAAAAATTAAAAAATCAAGATATTAAACATTATAGTACGCTAATTGATAACCTCGCGTACTCTAAATTTTTAAGCGGAGACACTGTCAAGGTACTTCAGGATTATAATAAATCATTATACATTAGGGATAGTATTGATTATATTTCAGGAGTTATTACCAGTAAAATACACTTGTCAGAATTTTACATGAAATATGCCGATACAGTTAAAGCTTTATTAAATGCTGAGGAAGCTCATACATTGGCTAAAGATGTCAGCAATAACAGAGATGTTTTGGTGTCATTACAGTTACTTTCAAAACTAGACACCAAAAATGCAAGCCGTTATTTTAAAAACTATGCAGCTTTAAGCGACAGCCTCCAAATAGAAGAACGTAAGATAAGAGATAAGTTTACAAGAATCCGCTTTGAAACAGATGCCTATATTGAGGAAACAGAAATGCTTTCAGAGCAAAAATTGAAGATTTCTATTGCAGCTGTTATAGCGGTATTGATCCTTTCATTATTGTATTTTCTAAAAGTGCAACACGGTAAAAATAAGGAACTCCTTTTTGAAAAAGAGCAACAAAAAGCAAACGAAGAAATTTATTCTTTAATGTTACAGCAGCAGTCTTCTTTGGAAGAGGGACGATTAAAAGAACGACAAAGAATATCGGAAGATTTGCATGACGGTGTTTTGGGGAAAATTTTTGGAACCAGACTGGCGTTGGGATTTTTAAATATTAAAGGTGATGATGAGATTCTTACACAGCACAAACTTTACGTAGATGAATTGCAAAATATTGAAAAGGAAATAAGAACAATTTCACACGAATTAAAGAATGAAATATTATCGTCACAAACCGATTTCATAAAAATAGTGGAAGACCTATTAAAAACACAAAGTGAAATTAGCAACTTTAAATATAGAATCGTTAATAATAAAGCTGCTTGGGATACAATTGATAATAAAATTAAGATCAATTTTTACAGAATAATACAAGAAGCCATTCAAAATATCAATAAATATGCAAAAGCCAAAAATGTTAAAATAGAATTCGATTTAATTGATAACGATATTTCCCTTAATATTGAAGATGATGGCCTTGGATTTGACAGTAAGAATAAAAGTGCCGGGATTGGTTTGAAGAATATGAAATCCAGAGTTTCTAAACTAAAAGGTAATTTCGAAATCAAATCTGCCGTAAATAAGGGCACAATAATTAGTATATTTGTTCCTGTTGATGCTGATAATTATGAAAAAAGTTTATAAAGTTTTATTAATTGATGACCATCCAATAATATTGGAGGTTTATAAAATGGCTTTAAAAAATGCCAGTTTGGTAATTGAGAACGCCTCTTTTGAAATTGAAACAGCCCAAAATTCTGACATTGCACTTCAAAAAATAGCAATTGCTTCAAAATCGGATGGTTT
>DAIQBF010000040.1:12466-17293 GCA_036781305.1 Lutibacter sp. | reverse complement strand
TTTTCAGCAGCTTCCACCCACAAACTTTCTTCCAAAGGCGTTTCATTTACGGCATCTTCAGAAATAAATAAGTAAAATTTTGCGTCGGGTGCGGTGCCAACAAACTGATTCTCAATATAACCGGCAATGGTTGACAGCACGGACATTCCATGGTAATAACCTGTATAAAAATTCTCATTTCTGTTCACAAAATCGTAACCCCCTAAAATCTGATGGTTATCTCTAATACGCTTAAAAGCAGCAAAATTATCTACATTGGGAAATCCGCCATCAATAATGGCGATTTGCATGCCTTCGCCGGTAAAATTATTTTCGTGCAGCACATTTCCTTTCAACATTTGAATTTGATTGGTTGTATTTCCATAGTTAAAATCGGTTTTGGAATCCAGTTTATTTGTTTTCCGCACCTTTTTTTGCTGCTTGCTGTTTTTGCCGGAAGCATTTAAGGATTTATTGGCGTATTCAACTTTACTTACAAAATTAAGGCCCAATAAATTGGAAATATCTGTTTGTGTTCCTTGGACATGAAGCGCATTTAACCATTTCGATTTCGCTTTAACAGTAATTCCGGTTGCATTTTTAATTTGGTTGATATAAGAAGCTTCAGCAGGAACATCCTTTACATCAAGGGCAATATTATATCGCGTTCTTCTGTCTAAAGCGCGCTGTGACAACATGGATAAAGGAGCGGCGATAAATGTAGTCTGGCTGGGCTTGTCCTTAAAATACACCCATGCGTCTTCAACCTGGGCCCACAAATTATTAAGCGAAAATAAAAATAGAAGTGTTAGAAGTAATTTTGTTTTCACAATATTTTTTTGAAATTGATGTTCCGAAAGTACTCATTTTTATCGAAAAATCAAGGTGCAACCATTATTTTTAAATGCAGAAATAAAAAGTCTCTTTTCTCTTTTCTGAAAGCGAAGCGGTCTTTTATCTTTTATCTGAAAATGAATTAAAAATTATGATATTACCCCAGAGCCCAACAATTCCTCTTTTAGATACCAAGCCACAAACTGGCCTTCCGTAATGGCAGATTGTCTTTTTTTGAATTCCACATACAAACCTTTTTCCACTTTATACAAGGTAGCTTCATCCAAAGCCTGACGGTAGCGAATACGCGCCGATACGGCCATATTCTCTCCATTTTTCAAGGCCAAATCCGGTCGGATCCAATGCAATTCTTCGTTGGAAACAAACAAAACATTGCGGTACAAGCCCGGATGTTCTTTGCCTTCGCCCGTGTAAATTACATTTTCATTTACGTCGGTATCAACCACAAACAAAGGTTCAATAGTTCCGCCAACTGCCAGCCCTTTTCGTTGTCCTTTCGTAAAATAATGGGCACCCTGATGTTTCGCCACTATTTTCCCGTCGGAAATATTATAGTTATATTTTGTGGAGAAAAACGCCAATTCATCCTCTTTTGTTTCGAAGAAAGGAATTTCCCTGTTGTATATTTCTGAATTTTCAGGTATTTGGACAATGACGCCTTCTTTGGGTTTTAATTTCTGTTGCAAAAACTCCGGCAATCGTACTTTTCCAATAAAACACAAGCCTTGAGAGTCTTTCTTTTCCGCAGTGATTAAATCCTGCTCGGCAGCTATTTTTCGGACTTCCGGTTTTGTCAATTCTCCGATTGGAAATAAGGCTTTCGACAATTGTTCTTGTGACAACTGGCATAAAAAATACGATTGGTCCTTATTCTTGTCCTTTCCAGCCAACAATTTATATACGGTTTCACCATTCACAAGCTCCTCGCCTTTACGGCAATAATGGCCTGTTGCAACATAATCCGCACCCAATTCCAAGGCAATTTTCAAAAAAGCATCAAACTTTATTTCCCGGTTGCACAACACATCGGGATTTGGCGTGCGCCCCAATTCATATTCTTTGAACATATAATCCACAATACGTTCCTTGTACTCCTCACTTAAATCCACCACCTGAAAGGGAATCCCTAATTTATCGGCCACCAACATCGCATCGTTGCTGTCTTCCAGCCACGGACATTCATTGGAAATGGTAACGGAATCATCATGCCAGTTTTTCATAAACAAGCCAATCACCTCATAGCCCTGTTCCTTTAACAAATAGGCTGCCACACTGCTATCCACCCCGCCTGAAAGTCCAACAATTACGCGTTTCATCTGTTTAAATTTTATTTTTTAGCGGTAACAGCTGCTGTTCGCCATTAATCATTCCTTCTTTTATCAAAATTTGTTATGCTCGTTTCATTTTAATTCATTTTAGTTTGCAAAGATAAGGATAAGTTTTTTGAGGGAAAAGTTAATATTGAAGATTGCTTTTTTTAGCATTGAAAAAATGAAATAAGGGTATTATACACTCCTGCTTCCTTCTTTATAAGTTGTGATACCACTCTTTAATCGATGCTTTAAAACACTGGAAGGCTGATAATTTAGGTGATATTTTTTAATACTGCGTTTTGGCGTTAAATTGCTGGCACTTTCTTCTGCCTTGCATTTAAAGCCTATTTTAAATTTACCAACATCTTCCAAATCGACAATTTTACCATCTTCTAAATGATATTGCATTTTAATTCCCAATGCTATTAATACGGCCTTAACATCTACAATACTTAAGCTACATTCGGAGCTAATTTCTTTACTGATGGTCTCTACATTAACAGTACCAGTATTTACTGCCTGCATAATGAATTGTTCTTTTTTGTTATTGGCTATGGTATTGCTTCTTTTTGTTATTCTGTATCTTATTGCCATATTAATTTTACTTTATGCTATTTATTGGTGTTTTTTATTTTCAATACAGTGACTACCTTTGTTCATAAGATATTTTAAAAAAGTGACGCTGTTTCGTTCATTTTATTTATCTTTATAAAGCCTTACAAACTACAATTTTTCAATAGTTTAAGTACACTTTATAAATATACTACAATTTACATAAATAAATACTACAATTTGAACTAAGATATACTACATTATTTGAATGAATAAAGTAATATACTTACAATAAACATACTGTTGCTTGTCAAAATTTAAACTGTTCCGTGACAAAACTTGTACGGTTGCGTGATAAAGTTTAATAGTGCCTTTTTCTAATAACAATACCAACTTTTGTAAATTGAGTAATTGATAGGTCATTAAACCAGTTTTCATAAATTAGTAGCAATCTGTTTTAAAATAAAAAACCGGCGCGATGGCCGGTTTTTATTTTTAAAAGAAACTTACTTTTTAATTACTTTAAGCGAAGCTATATTGTTTCCTTGTTTCACAGTCACCAAATAAACACCCACCTGGAATTGTTGTCCGAACTCATAAGCATCCTGAGCACTTCCTTGCTTGCTGTAAACTTGTCGGCCCAACAAATCAAATACATTCACTTCCACTTTTTGCGATGCTTCGTAGGACAAGCCTTGAAGTTTCAACATAAAGTAATCTGCCGATGGATTTGGATAGGCTGTTACGTTGAAAGGCAATAATTCTGCAACTACTTCAATTGGGTGCTCAGCTTTAGTACTTGTATTACCCTTACCTTTTGGTTTGTGAATTACAATGGAACCGCCGCCTAACAGTGTATTGGCGTCCACATTCTCTGCAGAACTATTTTCATTATCATAAATGACATTGCTTGAAGATCCGCTCGCCCAAACTTTAATACGGAACTTATCATCACCATCCCCTCCAGGGGCATCTCCATCAATCACCGTAACCATAAATTTATGACTTCCTGCTCCATTAACTGTTCCTACCCCTCTATAAGTAGCTTTTTTCTCTCCAGAAATAACCAATGACATATCATCATGGGAAGAACTCTTGAAATTGAAATTTCCTGCTTTGAACTGGAATTCAGTATTGCCATCTACTTCAGTGGTATTGTTCTTACCGGTTTTGTATTTTGCATTGAATCCAAAGTTGGCTTTTCCTTCTGCAAGTGGATATAGTGTTGAAGCTCCCGGTTTGGAATAAATCCAACCACCACCTGTTACGAAGCCACCGTTTGGATCGTAGATGACTGCATACTGCCATCTTTCCACTGTTTCTAAATCGCAATGGTCTTTCAGTTTAAGTATGATTGTATAAACACCTACAGGCAGGTCAACAAAAGTATGATTCGTTGAAGTTCCTGCAATATTTAATGTTTCCGTTTGTACATCCGAATTACCATCAAACGCTATCCATGTTGCAGTGGCAATATTTTCATCAACAAAAGTAGCTGAAACATCAATGTCACTATGAATTGACTGCGGGGAAACCTGACCAGTGATTACAATGTTAGATGGGGCACTGTTGGTCACTACCACATCAAATGAACAACTATTTGAATTGTCATGGATATCGGTTACCAAAACATCCACTGTAGTTGTTCCTGCTGGGAAAGCATATGGATAAGTTATCTCTGTACCATCTACTGAATAAACCGTTGAGGCTACACCACAATTATCATCGGTTGTAGCTCCAAAAGTTAGTGAAGTTGAACATAATTCACTATCAACGGTATATGATGCTTCTGGTGAAGGGCAAGTGATTTCAGGAAGTTCATCATCGGTAACCGTTACTTTCTGGGTAACTGATAAAGCATCATTACCATTTATATCGGTAACTGTCCAAGTAATTGTTGTTTCTCCTACTGGATATGGATCTGTTAAGGCAAGGGCATCACTTCTGGTTCCTGTTACAGCACCTACACTACAATTATCTGTAGCAGTAGCATCAACGATTGTTACTATTGCACTGCACAATCCTGCATCAGCAGTTTGTAAAATGTCAGCTTCATCTGTGATGACCGGTTTCTCATCATCGGTAACCGTTACTTTCTGGGTAACTGATAAAGCATCATTACCATTTA
>DAIQBF010000040.1:0-12366 GCA_036781305.1 Lutibacter sp. | reverse complement strand
AGCAGTTTGTAAAATGTCAGCTTCATCTGTGATGACCGGTTTCTCATCATCGGTATATGCTAAAATCACCTCTTCAGTAAAGTCATTTGAATTTGGAGTCGTTCCATAAACAGTTGCTGACCCTGTATAAGCATTTCCATTTACAGGGCTAGCAATACTTGTTATTGAATATGATGTATTCTTTTTAGCAGTGAATGAAAACGGAGTGGTTTTAGTTTCGGTTACTGCTGTTCCAGACGCTGGTGTGTAAGTTATTGTAAATTCTCCACCTTGAGCACATAAAGGTGCAGTAACTGTTAAACCTCCTGAACCCCCTTCTAATACATAAGTTCCTAAATAATTAGCAGCGGAGTTTCCAATAGTGACTGTTTGTGAACCTGCCGGTGTGAGTGTATAAGTGTCACTCCCAATTATTTTTGTTGCAGGAAAAGTGTAAGTAAAACTTGTGCCGTTTAATGGTGTTTGGCTAATATTAGAACTATTTCCAGGTGTTGTTAAGGCAATGCTTCCGCTGAAGCTTCCAGTTGATGAGGTACCAGAATAATTTACTGTTACTGATATCCCATTTGGCAATCCCGATGCCGAGAACTTGACGTTTCCATCCGTAAAATACGTCACTGCACTCAACCCAGATGATAATCCAGTGGCAGTTAAAATGAATGATTCCCCTAAATCCCAAGGGTCAATAAAATAGCTTGTATAGTGTATCTCACCCAAAGAATTTGCATAGGTATAATAAAATTCATCTGGGTGATCTGTGAAGATAAGATGTTCAATTTTAAAATCTACCCTTTCATTAGCGGCCCAGCCTGACCCGGTGATATCCACTAACTCTCCAGGCGCATAATCTGATTTATCAGTTGTGACAGTCTGCGCCCAAATATTGGCACTCATTAATACTGTTAACAGCAATGTTAACCACAAAGCCACCGAATTTTCAATTCGGTTTCCTTTGAATTTTCCGCTAAAAATGTTTAAAAAATTCGTTGCTTGGGTAGTTTTAGATTCCATAGTATGATTATTAATGCGTTATTACTTATTATAACCATTATGCACAAAAGCATAATTGATATATCTCAACACGAGGCTGAGTAACTATTAAAAAAACATTCAGAATTAAAAAAATTTATAAAATCAATATTTATATACAATGATTTTAATGTGGGGCTCTTGTAGGGTTCATACTTTTCAAAAATTGGCTCTACCAAACAAATAAAAACCAAAAACAATTATTAAGAAATGTAACTCATAGCAAAAATTACGGGACGTTACAAATTCTAGATTAAAAGTAATAAAAAAAACTTAACTTACTCTTTTTCAGTCATTAAAAACGATTATATTCTGCAAATTACATCATTTCAATAATAAACGGTATAAATTAATTTGCAATTGGTGCGTTTTTTAATAAAACAATTACTTTGCATTATTATTTATGAAAAAAGTTTTCTTTTCTTGAAGTTTAAATGGTTTTAAGCGTGGAATAGCTTATGGTCAACAAAAAAATCAGGTTATTTTCATAACCTGATTTTTAAATTATCAATTTCTAATTTACGTTTTAGGCGTAAAGTTTATAGATTAAAAACATCAATCCCATAAATATTTTGGAATTTCCCTTTTGATTTCATGGGCTAAATACTCAATTTCTTGCTGTAGTTCATTTTCACCAAGCTCCTTGTTTTCAGCTGCTGCATTTAAATTTTTAAGCACCATTTTTTTAGCCAGTTCTCGCGCTTTCAATTCAATAAATTTATCTATTGAATTGTGGTTTGAAACAAAACCATAAACGAATTGCATGTCCAATGCCTTTGCAACCTCCTTTAGTGATTTTATTGAAATGGAACCCGACAATTCCCTTTTTTCGATGTCTTTAACTCCTTGTATCGAAATTTTTAATTGATGGCCAAGTTGTTGTAAAGTCATATTCAGCGCGGTTCTGATGGAATATACCCATCCCCGCTCAGGAACTTCAATGTTTTTTATTTCATGGAAGGGCTTAAGTTTAAGGTCCAGCTGTTCTATTGCTATTTTTTTCTGATTGCGCATAAGTTCCTGTTATATTTAAATAAAAATTAAGTTGGCCTTTAGCTATTGGCTATAAAAAAGTTAAATCCTAAAATTTGAAATTCAAGCTGACTAGGGGTTGCAGTGAAAATCTCGGCGTTGCGAGTTTGTGAAGCCCGCCTGCGTTTGGCAGGTAATATATTCAACAGATTCCCTCGCTCGGCTCGCAACGGATTGTAGCGTAAAACCCGACCGCCTTTTCGGCAGGAACGCCTACCAAAAGGCAGGCAGGTCCAAAATATGCTTACAATCAAATTTTAATAATACTATTTTACTGCAACAAATTAATTTTTCATTATTTACGTGGTATAAACAGAATTAAACAACACATAATCGGTTGTTAAATCTGTTCCCCAGCCTTTTGCTTTGGCTTTTCCGTTGTGAAGATCCAGCACGATTTTAAGATGTGATTCCCGCAACTGCTTTTTGATGTAGTTGGGATCAAATTCCAAAGGGATTCCTTGTTCCAGGACCTTAATCGTTTTTTTATCAGAACCGATATAAAGGTCAATTTTTTCATAATTAAAAGGAAGTCCGGCATTACCGGCTGCACTAATAATCCTTCCCCAATTGGGGTCGCGGCCAAACATGGCGGTTTTAACAAGCGCTGAATCTGAAATTTTTCTGATCATAATTCTGGCATATTCTTCCGTTGGTGCATTCATGATTTCATATTCGATAAACTTTGAGGCGCCTTCCCCGTCTGAAACGATCAGCTGGGCCAAATGCACCATCATTTCTTCCAAATGCTTTTTGAAAATGGCATATCCTTTATCTTTTTTCGATTTGATCATATCATTCTGGGCCAAACCATTGGCCAATACAATCACCATATCATTGGTGGATGTATCGCCGTCAACAGTGATCATATTGAACGATTTATCAACAGATTCCTTCACCATCATTTTCAACAGTTTGGGTTCAATGGCAATGTCTGTCACTATAAAAGCCAGCATCGTCGCCATATTTGGATGAATCATTCCTGAACCCTTGGCAATTCCTCCCATATTAATTTCACGGCCGTCAACTTCAAACTCCACAAAACCTTCTTTAGCAAAGGTATCGGTCGTTAAAATAGCATTTGCCGTAAATGATCCGGCATTGGATCTGTTGGTCAAATTTTTTGCATTTTCGCGAATGCCGTTTACAATTTCAGTGGTTGGAAATTTAACGCCAATAATCCCTGTGGAAGCCACCAACACCAAGCTTTTGTCAATTTTTAATTCCTCGGCCAACGACTGCGTCATGGCTTCGGCGCCTTCCATCCCTTGTTTTCCTGTAGCTGCATTTGCATTTCCCGCATTAATCACAATGGCTTGCGCTTTGCCGTCCGCAATATGTTTTTTTGATACGGTAACCGGTGCTGCAACCACTTGGTTTTGTGTAAAAACCGCTGCCGCACTTGCCGGCACTTTCGAGAAAATGATGGCCAAATCCCTTCTCATCGACTTAACGCCTGTATGTGCGCCCCAACATGTTATTCCCCTTACGTTTGTTATATTTTTAATCATTTTGATGCTTATTTATTATTGTTATTTTTTTGCTGATGTAAAATATTATGGATTTAACGGTATTAAGTTTAGCCCGCTTGTTTCTTCAAATCCAAACATAATATTCATATTTTGAACCGCTTGTCCTGCGGCTCCTTTAATCAAATTGTCAATCACACTAATCACAATCACCATATTGGTTCGCTTGTCATAAGTAACATATAAATCGCAATAATTGGTCCCCCGCACATCTTTTATGGCTGGCTCCTGATTTCTTAATCTTACAAAAGGCGCATTTGCATAAAAGGAAGCATAAAGTTCCTTTAACTTGATTTCATCCATTTTTTTTTTTTTTTTTTCATAAATAGTGGTTAAAATACCCCGATCTACACGCAGTAAATGCGGTGTAAATTGAATCAATGTTTCTTTTCCCGAAATCCCATCCAATATTCCTTGAATTTCAATGGTGTGCCGGTGATTTTTAAGTCCGTATGCCTTAAAATTATCATTTACATTAGAATACATATTCACCGATTTTGCTTTGATTCCCGCTCCGGTAACCCCCGTTTTTGAATCCACAATAATGCGGTCTGTTTCAATCAGGTTGGCCTCCAGTAAAGGCGCCAGACCTAAAATGGCCGTTGTGGGAAAACAACCGGGATTTGCAATTAGATTCGCTTCTTTAATTTTATCAAAATACAATTCCGGACTTCCGAAAACTGCTTTTTCTATTCCTTCCGGATAAAGATGGTTTAGTTTATACCATTCTTCATAAATTTCTTTCGAATTCAAACGAAAATCGCCGGAAAGATCAATAATTTTAAAAGATTTGTCTTTAAATCGTTTTACAAAATCCATGGAAACGCCATGTGGCAAAGCAAGAAAAACAAGATCGAGCTCGTAATTATCTATGTCATTTATCGATATCAATTTTTGATCGGCAATTCCCTGTAAAAAAGGATGCACATCAGAAAACAATTCTCCAGCCCTGCTTTCAGAAGTAATCATGGTGATTTCAACAGCCGGGTGATTGGTTAAAATACGCACCAATTCCGATCCGGTATAACCCGTTGCGCCTATAATTCCTATTTTCTTTTTATCCATGGTTTTTTAGTTCTTTTAATGATTTTTTTAATACTTCCAGTGCCTTTTCCAAATCTTCATAAGGAATGTTTAAAGGCGGCACCAAACGCAGCACTTTATCGGCAGTGGCATTTGCCAAGACGCCATTTTCTAGCATTTTTAGCACCAAAGGTTTGGTTTCAAAATTAAATTCCACGCCTAACATCAATCCTTTTCCCCGAATTTCTTTGATGTCCGGATTTTCCATGGCTGCAATTTTCTCTTTTAACCAATTGCCTTTTTCTTCAGCCTGTTGTAGTAGATTTTCAGTTTCAATCACTTCTAGGGTCGCCAATGAAGCGGCGCATACCAATGGATTTCCGCCAAAAGTTGTTCCGTGGTCGCCAAATTCAATTGCCGAACTCACTTTTTCATTCGAAAGTATGGCACCAATTGGAACACCGCTTCCCAAGGCTTTCGCCAAGGTCATAATATCCGGTTCAACGCCAAAATGTTCTTTGGCAAACATTTTACCTGTTCGGCCAACACCACACTGAATTTCATCGAAAATCAACACAATATTTTGTTCATCACAAAAATTTCTCAAGGCTTTTAAGAATGTTTTATCCACAACATTAACGCCGCCTTCTCCTTGGATAGGTTCTATGATAATGGCTGCCGTATTGTTGTCAGCAGCATTTTTTACGGCTTCTATGTCGTTAAAAGGCACTTGGGAAAATCCCTCGGGAATGGGCTCAAATCCTTTTTGATATGCTTTTTTACCGGAGGCGATTGTTGCCAATGTACGGCCGTGAAAAGAGTTTTCAAAAGAAATGATATTTCCACCGCGCCCAATGCTATGTGCATATTTACGAGCAATTTTAATGGAGCCTTCAACAGATTCTGCGCCGCTATTCGCGAAAAATACCCGAGCCAAGCCTGACAATTCCACCAGTTTTTTAGAAAGCATCACCTGTGGTTCACTCAAATAAAAGTTTGAAATATGAATTAATTTGGCTGCCTGATCCTGAATGGCTTTAACCACTTTTGGGTGACAATGGCCAACGCTGTTAACGGCAATCCCGCCCAGCATATCAATATATTCATTGCCTTCCACATCCCAAATACGGGAGCCTTTCCCGTGGTCGAATGTTAAAGGATAGCGTTTAAAAGTTTGTAAATAATACTTTTTATCAAGTTCATCGTATGTTTTATTCAATTTTTGTGGCATGGTTTAAGTTCTTTAAATTATATGGTAATGATGGTTCCCGTTTTTTGATTTTCAAAAAGGGCTAAAATCTGCTGAGGGTCAGTTCCATTGATGATTCTTGCCAGCTTGGCACCTTTTTCTAAGGCAATTTCACAAGAATCCATTTTAGGGATCATTCCGCCCTGAATGCATTTTATTTCTTTTAAGTGATTTATTTCTGATACTTTGAGTTCATGAATCAAGGATTCCGGCTCGTCTTTATCAAGCATCAATCCGTCAACATCCGTTAAAATAATATATTGCTCTGCTGATAGTGCGCCAGCGATATGGCCTGCAAATAAATCCCCGTTAATATTGTAATCGCTGCCATTTTTATCAGAAGCAATACAAGTGATTACCGGAATAAAATCATTTTCCAACAACAATTCAATTAAGGAAGTGTCAACGCTTGCCACATCGCCAACCTGCCCTAAATCAACCATTTCTGTCTTTCCGTTTTTTGTATGTGGATGCAATCGTTTTTTGGCAGTTACTGTTTGTCCGTCCTTGCCCGAGAGCCCAACCGCTTTATGTCCTATCGCGTTAATTGTGGAAATTAAACTGCCATTAACTTTCCCTTTTAGCGCCATTTCAACATATTCCATAGCCTCCGGCGTTGTTTTGCGCTGCCCGTCGATAAACTCAGAAGCTATATTCACTTCTTCCAAAGTTTGCTTGATAAATGGACCTCCTCCATGAACAATAACCACTTGGTATCCCTTTTCTTTTAAATCGCACATGTTTTTTAGCACTTGTTTTTTAAGTGGTTGATTGGTCATGGCATTTCCTCCATATTTAAATAAAAGCAGGTGTTTTTTTGTCATTATATTTTTCTTTATAATTTATAGAACATACTCCGAAAAATTTATTTAGGAGCAGTAATAGGCGTTGGCTTGCAATTATCGATTTTTTTTTAAACCTTTAAAAATGTTGAAAGGTTTGGATTTGCAAACGCAATATGAAATCAGTAAGTTAACTGATTGTGAATGATTTTAAATAATCTTGAGGCAAATTTAAGGCTATTACTTTAATTTACCAAATAGATATTAAAGTTATAACTTTAAAAAATCATTATTTTTAATAAATTATGAAAGTCCAGAAGCTGTATAAAGAAGAAATGGGCACAAAAAAAAGCCTATCAGAATGATAGGCTCTACTTTGTAAAAAGGCAATTATATATTAAATAACTTTTACGTTAATTGCGTTTAATCCTTTTTTACCTTCCTGTAAATCGAATTCAACTTCATCACCTTCGCGTACTTCGTCGATTAATCCAGAAATGTGCACAAAATGTTCTTTGTTTGAACCTTCTTCTTTTATGAATCCAAATCCTTTAGCTTCATTGAAGAATTTTACTGTCCCTTTAGCCATCTTTAAAATAATTTAAAATAATATTAGCCACAAATATAATAATTAATTTTTAGATTCCCAATTTTTTAAAAAAATATTTTTTAATCTATAGAAATCTCGTAAATTACTGCATTATAAATTGTTACATGATGCTTGAGGAATGATTTTTATTGAAATTCTATAATTTATAATGCTGAATTTAGCAGTTGTTTTCTCTTTTTGTTTAAATTACGATGTGTGAAAAAAAATTATCTTTCTGCAGGTAATTTACCCAATTGTCCCCATTCAGACCGGGAATCATCGAATAAAGTCTTTTTGTTCTCGGAAACCGGCTCACTTGCCAACAAAATGATGCAGGCGGTAGCAACCGGATTAAAATTTATATAAAATTAAGCTGAATGACGCATTAAAAAAGGTGGTAGATCTGCCTTATGTCTTCTAAAATTTTATTGAAATCGATTTTTAAATCAATTAAATTACCGCTGTGAATGTCCCAAACCCAACCGTAAACTGTAATTCGTTTTTCAAGCAACGCTTTTTGCACATCAGCTGTTTTTAGCACATTTACACATTGTTCCTGCACATTCAACTCTACAAGCCTGTTGTATTTTTTATCCTGACAGGTTATTAAATCGAGTTCGCTTTTGTGCAATCTGTAAACATCCCGGATATTCCGTAACCAAGGATTTAAAATTCCCAGATCTTCCGATTGCATCGCCGCTTTTACACCGCCGCAATGATAATGTCCACAAATCACCAAATGTTTAACTTTTAGGTGGGTTACCGCATAATTGATGACCGACATCACATTTAAATCGGTATTTGGAACCATATTGGCGATATTTCGGTGCACAAATACTTCGCCGGGCCGAACGCCCATCAGTTCTTCCGCAGAAACACGGCTGTCTGAACAACCTATATATAAAATTTCCGGATTTTGGCCAGACGACAAGTTTTTAAAATAGTTTTCGTCAATCTGAAGCCTTTCTTCAATCCATTTTTTATTGTTGCTAAAAATTTCTTCTATGTTCAATTTCCTGTCTTTTAATTATTATTTTATTACCAATCAGTGCCTAAAGTTTGGAGTGCCTAAATTGCCTAAAATTAAATAGTTTTCGATTTTACTGGTGAAAAATACCCATTAAATTTTCAACTTTTTCAAACAAACCGTTTATTTTAAATCAAATTATGCTGTTTTGGTTCATAAAAGTTCATTTTTATCTTAACGCTAAGACTTCAAACTTTAAGTGCTGATTTTAAAATTATTCCTTTATTTTAGTTGCTTTTATAGGTTTTCCGTTTTCAAAATATTCCCAGTTTCCAACCTTTTGGTCATTTTTATAAGAACCTTTACGAAGCAGTTTTCCGGCCACATCATAATATTTTGCGGGCCCTTGCAATTTGCCGTTTTCATACTGCAAATCGTCCAATAAAATTCCTTCTGAAGAATAACGAAGTGCATTCCCATGCAATTTCCCATTTTTATAGGTTAAAACTTCCGTTATTTTTCCCGAAGCAAAATATATTGTCGAAGTGCCGTTCAACAATCCGTTTTCATAATTTTCTTCAGAAATAATTGTTTTTCCATCGGTGTTGTAATACAGCCATTTACCAATGCGATTTGCGCCGTTCATGCTTCCTTCGCTTTGCAATTTTCCATCATCGTAAAAATAGGTTACTTGCGCTTTTCCGCCAGCTTCCGAAAAGGTTTTAACAATCATTGGTTGTTTTGGATTCAGTTCTCCATAGTAATTAAAAACACCGATTTCTTTGCCTGCTTCAAACTGGCCTTCATAACGAATATTTTGATTGTCATAGTATTTTTTCCAAACGCCGGTGCGCCTTCCATGCGCATCCAACTGATTTATTTTTTCTTGCGCAATCGCAGTTCCTGACACAATTAATATCAGAAAAAATAACAAATTTTTATAAAATAACTTTCCCATGATTCCATTAATTTACTCAACTTTTATGGTCTTTGCCCAATCATACAGTATTTGGTATTGGTTCTCCGACAATTTTGCGTCCTTATGGATCAATAAATAACTTTTCAAGGGCATTTCCCGTTCATTTAACACTTCTTTTAAATCTTTTATAAGATGTTTTTTCTGGTCTTTATTATAGGCTGTCCATTCGGAAAAATTCAAATGCTCTTTTCCTTTTTTCACGTGCTGGGCCAAAAACCATGACGCCGGGGCAATTTCATTATACCAAGGATATAGGGTGAAATTAGAATGACAATCGGCACATGATGTTTGAATAATTCTATTTACTTCAACAGGAATTTCCATCACTGTGGAAATTGCATTTGTATCATTTTTAGAATTATTTTTTTCAGGTCTTATAAATTGAATTAAAATGAAAACTATAAATATTCCCAAAAGTACTTTTTTCATAGGTTATAGGTTTAAAATTTCTTGTAATTGTTCTTCAGAAATGGTTAATAATTTAGGCTTTACCAATCTAGGCGTTAATTCTTTCCATTTGCTGTTTTGTGTAAAAATATTTTTAAAAATGGCTTTGGCTTCATTTAACGCGCCATTATTTGCCAAAGTTACGGCATACCAATATTTCATTTCCAAATTATCCGGATTTAATTCTTGCGCTTTCATATACATTTCTTTCGCCAATGTATTATTGCCAACTTCCACCGCCAAATCGCCTTTATTCATATAGTCATAAGCGGTATGGATGGTAAGCAAACGGCGCATTTCCTTTAACGGATTTTCGCTGTCTTCCACACGTAAATCCACCACTTTATCTTCCCAGCTGTGTCCGGTGGACTTGGCTTTAACGACCAAAATTGCGGCAGATTGTTTGCCGCGAATATCTCCGCCTTCATTTTGGGCAGCTTCCATGGCCGCCAACATGCGTTCGGCCAAAGTTCCTTTTGAATTTTTAAAAGCTTCTGCCATCGCAGGCCACACGGTATTTTTATCCATTAAATTTGCCTGTACAGAAAAATTATCACCAACAATATGTCCGGCCGCCTCAATGCAATCTTTTCCCGTATAGGCTGTCACATTTCCAAGGACATCCAATATCGCCAACTGACGAACTTCTCGACCTTCATCCAATTCCAATAAAGTTTCCACGGCCATTTTTGGCGTCAACCCATTTTCCAATAAACTCAAACCCCTTGGCCCAAAAGACGGATTCACAAACGATTGGGTGGCCACTACGCCAACTCCGGCTTTTCCCCAAGTGACCAAACTGCCTACAGAAAACCAATGTGATTGCACCGCAACGCCCATTTCGCCGGTAACCGTATCTCTGGCAACAATGGAAAAAGTGTGCGCAAAAGGTTGTTTTTTTGAATAGACCTGTTGAGAAATACCGGAAAAACTTAATAAAAGCGACATAAGTATTAAAATTGTTGATCTCATAATTGATAAATTTAAAAAATTAAAGATATGTTAAATTGTTTAATTGTTGAAGGTTTCTGGTTTCAAGTTTAGTAGGTTTCAAGTTTTAAGGTTGTTTTAAAAATAAATAGAAATGTCTGAAATCGTAAATCTGAAATCGTAAATCTGAAATCGTAAATCGTAAATTGATAAACTGCCAACTAACCTAGTACGAACGTGCCGCGAACCATCCACACAAATATTTTATCTATTAACTGACTTAATTTGATTAATTTTACACTTTTCAATATAAAACTAAAAAATGTCTTTATCCAATTTGAATGCCATTTCGCCAATTGACGGCAGATACCGAAACAAAGTTGAACCTTTGGCGCTGTTTTTTTCAGAAGAAGCGCTTATTAAATACCGCGTAAAAGTAGAAGTTGACTATTTTATTGCTTTGTGTGAAATTCCGCTTCCGCAGTTGGCAGATTTTGATGCCCAACTCTTTAAAGAATTAAGAAAAATTTATACCGGTTTTTCTACGGAAGATGCACAAAAAATTAAAGACATCGAAAAAATTACCAATCACGATGTTAAAGCCGTGGAGTATTTTATCAAAGAAAAATTTGACGCATTACAGTTACATAAATATAAAGAGTTCATTCATTTCGGATTGACCTCTCAGGATATTAACAACACCGCAATTCCATTATCGACAAAAGACGCTTTTGAAGCTGTCTATTATCCGGATTTGAAATTGCTTTTAGGAAAACTCAACCAATTGGCAAGCGATTGGGCTGAAATTCCCATGTTGGCAAGAACGCACGGGCAACCGGCATCGCCAACGCGTTTGGGAAAAGAAATCTCTGTTTTTGTGGAACGTATTGAACAGCAATTAAAACAACTGAAAAATATTCCTTACGCCGCAAAATTTGGAGGCGCAACAGGAAATTATAACGCGCACAAAGTGGCTTTTCCAACAACGGACTGGAAAGCTTTCGGAACTCATTTTGTGGAGAAAGGTTTGGGATTGCACCATTCCTTTCCCACCACACAAATTGAGCATTATGACCATTTGGCGGGGATTTTTGATGCGTTAAAACGTATCAATACCATACTTATAGATTTTGACAGAGATATCTGGACTTATGTTTCCATGGATTATTTCAAACAAAAAATTAAAGAAGGTGAAGTGGGCTCTTCCGCGATGCCGCATAAAGTGAATCCGATTGATTTTGAAAATTCAGAAGGGAATTTAGGCATTGCGAATGCGCTTTTTGAACATTTATCGGCCAAATTGCCTTTATCCAGACTACAACGCGATTTAACCGATTCAACCGTGCTCAGAAATATTGGCGTTCCTTTTGCCCACACCATTATTGCCTTTAATTCAACGTTAAAAGGATTGAACAAATTAATCATTAATGAAGCTAAGTTTGCGGAAGATTTGGAAAATAATTGGGCGGTGGTTGCGGAAGCCATCCAAACAATTTTGAGAAGGGAAGCTTATCCAAATCCGTATGAAGCATTAAAAGAACTGACAAGGACCAACGAAAAAATCACCCAAAAATCAATGGCCGATTTTATTGATGGTTTGGCGGTTTCAAACGTCATCAAAAAAGAATTAAAAGCCATCACACCAAGTAATTACACCGGAATATAATGAAGAAACTGATACTGTTGCCTCTCTTGCTTTTAGCGCTATTTTCTTGTAAAGATAAAAAAGCCGATCCAAATCCAGATATTTTTAAACTGGGAACAACGCCAGATGCCGATCGTTTTAAATCGGGAACCTTTGAAATTGCTG
>DAIQBF010000039.1:0-17445 GCA_036781305.1 Lutibacter sp. | reverse complement strand
GGAATAATAAAAATTCCGGTTGCATGCTCCTGGAAATAATCTTTTATATTTTTAAATCCAACCGATTTTTCAGCGTTTGGAAAAAGGCTGAAATCTTCTTTAAGTATTGGTTTTAAGCTTGTATATTTCCATTCTTCATCTTTTTTAGTAGGAAAGCCTTCTTTTTCAAAATTATGGATGGCCTTTAACCGAATGGCGTGCACTGTTGAATCAAGATCGATGTTTCCTCTGTTTTCAAAAGCCAAAAATGAAGAAACTAATTTTTCTTTTAATTCCATTGTTTTCTAGTATTCAGTATCAGTTTTCAGTTTTCAGTTTTTAACTGTTTACTGCAACTGCCTACTTTATTTATTATATTTTATTTCAACCAGTCGTAACCCTTTTCTTCAAGTTCGTAAGCCAGTTCTTTTCCGCCCGATTTCACTATTTTTCCGTTGTATAATACGTGCACGAAATCAGGAACTATATAATCCAACAAACGTTGGTAATGCGTAATTAACAATACGGCATTGCTTTCGCTTTTAAGTTTGTTTACGCCATTTGCCACCACTTTAAGTGCATCAATATCCAAACCCGAATCGGTTTCATCCAAAATCGCCAATTGCGGTTCCAACATTGCCATTTGGAATATTTCATTTCGTTTTTTCTCGCCTCCGGAAAATCCTTCATTTAAAGAGCGCGATAAAAATTTACGGTCAATCTCCAATAAATCGGCCTTTTCACGAATCAATTGCAACATTTCTTTTGCGGGCAATTCATCCATTCCTTGGGCTTTACGCGTTTCGTTAATGGCTGTTTTGATAAAGTTTGTAACGGTTACACCAGGAATTTCAATTGGATATTGAAATGACAAAAAAACACCTTTATGCGCTCTCACTTCAGGAGCGAAATCGGCCAAATCCTCATCGTTTAACACTACAGAACCTTCGGTAACCTCAAAATCCTCTTTTCCGGCGATAACAGAGGCAAGTGTGCTTTTTCCTGAACCGTTTGGTCCCATAATCGCATGAACTTCACCTGCTTTTATTTCGAGATTTATCCCTTTTAAAATCTCTTTGCCATTGATATTGGCGTGTAAATTATTTATTTTTAACATTTCTAAAAAGTTTTTAAAGTTTTAATGTTTAAAGTTTTAATGTTAAACTTTTCAACTTTATTTTTTTATTCATTTATCTTTTTGTTTGTGGAAAGTTGTAATTGTTTGCTGTAACATAATTTTTCCAACTTGTAACTTTTTCAAATTCCCCCATCGGGGGTTAGGGGGCTTATCCTACTGATCCTTCCAAACTAATTTCCAGTAATTTTTGTGCTTCCACGGCAAATTCCATCGGTAATTTATTTAGCACATCTTTACCAAATCCGTTAACGATTAAGGCGATGGCTTTTTCGGTATTGATGCCTCGTTGGTTGCAATAAAACAATTGATCTTCCCCAATTTTGCTTGTGGTGGCTTCGTGTTCTATTTGTGCCGATTTGTTTTTTGCTTCAATATAAGGAAACGTGTGCGCACCACATTTGTCGCCCATCAATAAAGAGTCACATTGCGAAAAATTTCTGGCGTTATTGGCTCTCGGACTTATTTGAACCAAACCTCTGTAGGAATTGTTTGAATGTCCTGCGGAAATTCCTTTTGAAATAATGGTGCTTTTTGTGTTATTTCCCAAATGAATCATTTTTGTGCCGGTATCTGCTTGCTGGAAATTATTTGTCACCGCAATTGAGTAAAATTCACCCACAGAGTTGTCGCCTTTTAAGATGCAACTTGGATATTTCCAGGTTATGGCACTTCCCGTTTCCACTTGTGTCCACGAAATTTTTGCATTTTTTTCACACAATCCGCGTTTGGTCACAAAATTATAGACACCGCCTTTTCCTTCTTTATCTCCTGGAAACCAGTTTTGAACTGTAGAATATTTTATTTCGGCATCATCTAAAGCAATTAATTCAACAACAGCGGCGTGCAACTGATTTTCATCGCGTGCCGGCGCGGTGCAACCTTCCAAATAACTCACATAACTGCCTTCATCGGCAATTAACAAAGTGCGTTCAAATTGTCCGGTTCCTCCTTCGTTTATTCTGAAGTAAGTTGATAATTCCATCGGACAAGTAACGCCTTTTGGAATATAACAAAACGAACCATCGGAAAAAACTGCCGAGTTTAAGGCCGCATAAAAATTGTCGGTTTTGGGAACAATGCTTCCCATATATTTTTTAACCAGTTCAGGATGTTTTTGAATGGCTTCAGAAATCGGACAAAAAATAATTCCTCTTTCATTTAAGGTTTTTTTGAAGGTAGTTGCCACAGAAACCGAATCCATCACAATATCAACCGCTACATTGGACAAGCGTTTTTGTTCCCCAATTGAGATTCCCAATTTTTCAAATGTTTTCAACAATTCTGGATCAACTTCATCCAAACTGTTCAATTTTGGTTTTTGTTTTGGTGCCGAATAGTAGCTGATATCTTGAAATGAAGGTTTTATATAATGTATGTTTGCCCATTCCGGCTCGGTCATTTCTTTCCAAATCCGAAAAGCGTCCAAACGCCATTCGGTCATCCATTCCGGCTCGTTTTTCTTTTTGGAAATGGCGATTACAACGTCTTCATTTAAACCAACAGAAAACTTATCGGATTCAATATCTGTATAAAAACCGTATTCGTATTCTTTGGTTTCGAGTTCTTTTTTTAAATCGTCTTCAGTAAATTTATTCATCAGTTTGAATGTTATAAAGTTAAAGGTTTAAAGTTGATTTTAGATGTTTTATAAAACCTCCCGATAACTTTGATATTTCATTAATTTTTAGTGTTATATTTTCAAACTTTTCAGTTGAAATATAATTTAAATCAAAAGCCAAATACGATTGCGATTTAAATTCGCCGGCTGAAACTTTTGCTATATTTAAGAATCTGATAAATTCTTTTGTTGTTTCCCGTTCAAATCCTTCTGCAATTTTTGAAGAAATTGAAATACTTGATCTTCCTATTTGGTCACGTAATCCGAAATCTTTTGAAAATTTATTGTCTAAATTTGTGATTGTATAAATTAGGGCATTTAATTCTCTCGCTTTTAGACAAGCAATTATTTCTTCAAAAGAACTTAATTTTGCCATTATTTATACTTTCAAACTTTAAACTTTCAAACCTTTCAACTATATTTATAGTGAAAAACTTTCCCCACACCCGCAGGTTCTTTGGGCGTTCGGATTTTTAAAAACAAATCCGGTTCCTTTTAAACCGCCGGAATATTCTAAAGTTGTTCCTATAAGATATAAAAAGCTTTTTTTATCGACAATGATTTTTACGCCATTGTCTTCAAAAACTTTGTCGCCTTCAATTTGTTCTTTGTCAAATTTTAAGTCATAGGAAAGTCCGGAACAGCCACCGCTTTTTACCCCAACTCTAACGTAGTCATTTTCAGGGTTAAAGCCATCGTCATTCATAAGCTCAACAACTTTCTTTTTTGCTATGTCTGAAACTTTTATCATATTGCTTAAATAGATTAATTCTAAATAAGTGCAAATATAAGCACAAATTATGGTATTTAAAACCTTTTTGGTATGAATAAATTTATTAGCGCCATAGTTTTTGCCAATAAACTTTTATCTTTGCAAAATGACAGAAGATAAAGACCAAACGCGCACAAGTTTGTCTGAATTGGGAGAATTCGGATTGATAAATCATCTTACGCAAGCATTTGATACTCAGCAAAAAAGCACCATAAAAGGCGTGGGTGACGATGCGGCAGTTTTAGAAATAAAAGACAAAAATATTTTGGTGACCACCGATTTATTGGTTGAAGGCGTGCATTTCGATTTAAGTTATATGCCTTTGAAACATTTGGGTTATAAAGCGGTTGTGGTGAACCTATCCGATATTTGCGCAATGAACGGTATTGCAACACAAATTACGGTTTCAATCGCTGTTTCAAACCGATTCCCTTTGGAAGCTATTGAAGAATTGTACGCTGGAATTCATTTGGCGTGTAAAACATACAGTGTTGATTTGGTTGGTGGAGATACCACTTCATCTGTCAAAGGTTTGCTGATTAGCATTACTGCAATTGGCGAGGCAAAAAAGGAAGACATTGTATATAGAAATACCACAAAACCAAACGATTTATTGGTGGTAACAGGCGATTTAGGTGCGGCATATTTGGGATTGCAGGTGTTGGAACGGGAAAAAAGAGTTTTTGAGGTAAATCCAAATTCGCAACCCGATTTAACCAATTATGCCTATTTAATTCAAAAACAACTAAAGCCCGAAGCCAGAAAAGATATGGTTGAATTATTTGCGGTATTAGATGTGAAACCAACGGCGATGATCGATATTTCCGACGGACTTTCTTCTGAAATATTACATATTTGCACACAATCTAAAGTTGGGTGCAATTTATATGAGGAAAAAATTCCATTGGATTCTCAGGTAATTTCAACCTGTGAAGAATTCGATTTAAACAGCACCACAATCGCTTTAAGTGGTGGCGAAGATTACGAATTGTTGTTTACCATTTCACAAGAAGATTTTCCTAAAATTAAAGGAAATCCGCATTTAACTGTCATTGGGCACATTACCGATGAAAGTACAGGCATAAATTTGGTAACGCGCGCTGGTCAGCAAATAAAATTAACGGCTCAAGGCTGGAATGCCTTAAGGAAATAACTCCTATCCCCAGCCCTTTCCTTCGGAAAGGGAGTTTGATTTGAAACAGTAATAACTATTTACTTTGCAACTTTTAATTTTCAAATTTTCAAACTTTTTTCATTCCAATATTAGTTCCCCCTTTGGGGGATAGGGGGCTTTTTATAAACGAACTTAATGCTTTAATCAGCTCATTTTTATTTTCAATAGGACTCATATGTCCATCGGGAAATTCAATTACCTTTACGGATGTATTTTTAGTTTGGCTGATTAAAGCGTCATATTCAAGCGCAGGGTCTTGTCTTCCTATGATCAATTGAATTGAAAAATTTGCCGTTTTATAAATCGAAACTTGGTTTTTCCTGATTTTCATTCCTTCCAAAGAAGCTACAATTCCTTGAGTTGAAAGTTGCAAGGCTTCATGGGTGATTTCATTAATTTCTTGGGTAAATATTTTCCTGTTTTTTAGAGAAAAAAGCATAGGAATAGCGATTCTAATAAATATTTTATGATTTTGTTTTACGGCTTTTATTGTCCGATCCCTGTTTAATTTTTTTTCTTCGGAATCGGGCAATGCCGTTGAATTCATTAAACACAATCCTTTTATGGTTAAAGGAAATAATTTTGTAAAAGCAAGTGCCACATAACCGCCCATACTGTGGCCAACAATAATATATTTTCGCAATCGCAAATGATTTAAAACCGCTTTCACCATTGTTGCCTGGTCTTCCATGGAATGGATATAACCCAGATTTCCGGTTTTTCCGTGGCCCAATAAATCGATGCAAATTACCCTGTTTTTTTTGGCCAGTTCCTTTGCAATTTCTTGCCACATAGAACTGTTTTCCAAAAATCCGTGCAATAAAACTACAGCGTTACCTTTTCCAATTGAAGTAAAATGTACGTTGGTGTTTTTATACTGCAAAACCATAGTTATAAAATGCAATAAAATCTTAGTTTTTCAATCCTTTAATGGCTGAAAACGCTTTGTCAACCACGTTATCCTCCACTAAAATGGTAAATTCGTTCGTGGTTGAAAGCACTTCATAAAGAGAGATTCCTTCCCAGGCCAAGCGTTTAAAAAACTGGTAATACAAACCTGCAATTTTGGTATTTTCCTTAGGTAAACCAATGGTTATTGCCGATAAATTGTCTTGAACCACAGTGCAAATCTCGTTTTTATAGCTTTCCTCAATTTGTTGCTTTAAGGCAGTTGTAATTAGCACATTGCTTTCTTGAACTCCACGCGTAAACGTGTAAAAAATATGTGGATCCTCCTTAATAACCTCCAGCATTTTTAAATGTCCGTGAATTAAACTTACCGAATTTTTAAAAGTGTAATCGGAAATATCTGAACGAACCGTGATGTCACCCAAGTTTTGCAAAACATGATTCAGTTTAATTTTGTTGGCCATTTCTTTGGGCGGACTGTATCTTCTCAAAGCCATCATAATGGCTCCAGATTTTACGGGTTTGCGCAACATTTTTGAAATGGGTTCTCTCAATTCTTCCGATAAAGCGCTGAAATTTAAAATATTTCGAGTTAGTGCATCTTCTAAAAATGGTTGTGAAACTAAGATTTCTTCAACACAGGTTGCTATGGTCTTCATGTTGTTAAATAGTTAACAGTTTGTGTAAAATTAGTATATTATTTTTAAATAAACACATAATGCTGAAAATGATTCTAAATTTACAAAATATAAATAAGCATAAAATGAAACGAGCGTTACTAATTTTGATACACAGCAGAATGATTAATAGCGAACAGCAGCTGTACCAATAAAAAATAAAATATAAACAGATGAAACGAGCGTTATTAATTTTGATACACAGCAGAATGATTAATAGCGAACAGCAGCTGTACCAACAAAAAAATAAAATATAAACAGATGAAACGAGCGTTACAAATTTTGATACACAGAGAAATGATTAATGGCGAACAGCAGCTGTACCAATAAAAAATAAAAATTAAACAGATGAAAGTTTTAAAATTTGGGGGAACATCGGTAGGTTCAATTGAGAACATAAAACGCGTAAAAGACATTATTGCCGACAATGAAAAAAAGATAGTTATTCTTTCTGCAATGTCGGGAACCACAAATGCCTTGGTTGAAATTTCCAATTTTATAAAATCCGATCTTAAAGAAGAAGCGTTTCAAAATATTGAAAAATTGCACGAAAAATACGTGGCAGTTATCAATGATTTATTGGAAGATGAAGCAATTAGGCAAGATGTTGAAAGTTATGTTGATGCTGTTTTTAGTTTTTTAAAAACAGGTGCTTCTCAAAAATATTCACAACTAATTTACAATAAGGTAGTTGCCCAAGGTGAATTGTTGTCCACCTATATTTTTACAGCCTATTTGAATCAGGAAGGTTTGAATGCCATTTTATTGCCTGCGTTGGATTTTATGCGTATCGATAAAACAAATGATCCTGACGATTTTTATATCAAACAAAATTTGCAACGCAACATAAGGGAAGCAGCACCTTCCAATATTTACATCACCCAAGGTTTTATTTGTCTGGACGCTTATGGAAATATTGCCAATTTGCAACGCGGAGGAAGCGATTATACAGCGACAATAATCGGTGCGGCGGTTAATGCAGAAGAGGTTCAGATTTGGACAGATATTGACGGAATGCATAATAACGATCCGAGATTTGTTGAAAATACGCACGCCATTTCAAACTTATCATTTGATGAAGCGGCCGAGCTGGCCTATTTTGGCGCAAAAATTTTGCATCCGCAAACGGTGATGCCCGCCCGAGAAGCCAATATTCCGGTGCGCTTAAAAAATACGATGGATCCGGCTTCTTACGGAACGTTAATTTCCAGCGAATTTAAAGGTGAAGGCATCAAAGCAATCGCCGCAAAAGATAACATCACTGCCATAAAAATTAAATCGGCACGAATGCTTTTGGCACACGGATTTTTGAAAAAAGTTTTTGAAATTTTTGAGAAATATGAAACTTCAATAGATATGATTACCACTTCTGAGGTTGCGGTTTCCTTGACTATTGATGAGGATAAAAATTTGCCTTCAATTTTGGAAGAATTGGAAAAATTTTCCACGGTTGAAGTGGACAAGCAGCAAAGCATTATTTGTTTGGTTGGGCATTTGGTGGTGAGGCATCACGAAACGCACCGACTTTTTAAAGTATTGCAGGATATTTCCGTTCGGATGATTTCTTACGGAGGAAGCAACAACAATATTTCGCTTTTGGTAAACACAAACGATAAGATAACTGCGCTTAAATGCTTAAACCAGTACATTTTTGACGAGGTTCACGCATAAATTTCTATGAGAAAATAATTATTTGGTTAATGAAAAAGCCCGAAACTTAGTTTCGGGCTTTTTGCTATAAATTTTAACTGTAAATAAAATTCTTAAGAATTCATCAACTCCTCAATTTCTTCAATTTCAATAGGAATATTGCGCATTAAGTTAAAAGGAACACCTGTTTTTTGGATTACCACATCATCTTCAATTCTGATGCCCATTTTTTCTTCAGGAATGTAAATTCCCGGTTCAACGGTAAAAACCATTCCGGCTTTCATGGGTGTTTTTAAGGCACCGTAATCGTGCGTATCCAATCCCATATGATGTGAGGTTCCGTGCATGAAATACTTTTTGTAAGCTGGCCAATCCGGATTTTCATTTTTAACATCCGCTTTATCAATCAATCCTAATCCAATCAATTCAGAAGACATCATTTTCCCTACTTCTTTATGGTATTCAGCCCAAAGGACTCCGGGAGCCAACATTTTTGTCGCTTCATTCTTAATCCTTAAAACTGCGCTGTAAACTGCTTTTTGTCGGTCGGTAAATCGTCCGTTTACGGGAATTGTTCGTGTCATATCGCTTGAATATTTTGCATATTCAGAACCAACATCCATCAAAAGCATGTCTCCATCCTTACATTCTTTATTGTTTTCAATATAATGCAATACACAGGCGCTATAACCGGAAGCTATAATTGGCGTATAAGCAAAACCATCTGAACGATTTTTTAGAAATTCGTGCATAAACTCGGCTTCAATTTCATATTCCATGATGCCCGGTTTTACAAAAGGTAAAATTCTTCGGAAACCTTTTTCGGTAATATCACAGGCTGTTTGTATGATTTCGATTTCTTCGGGTTCTTTTACGCCGCGAATTTCTTGCAGGATCTGATTGCTTTTTTCCCATTTGTGCGCAGGAAAATCGGCTTTGCATTTTTTGATGAAACGGTCTTCACGAGATTCCAATTCAACAGATTGGCGGTAATGTTCGTTTGTATTAAAATAAATGGTTTCCGCTTCAGTCATTAAATCGTAAAACACCTTATTAAACTCCGATAGCCAATAAATGGTTTTTATGCCAGAAACTTTTGTCGCTTCTTCTTTAGAATATTTTGCGCCATACCAAATGGCAATATGTTCATTGGTTTCAGTAAGGAAAAGTATTTCACGATGATTTTCATTGATGGCATCTGGAAACAGCAACAAAACACTTTCTTCTTGGTCGGCACCGCTTAAATATAAGATGTCGCTGTGTTGTTCAAACGGCAAAGTGCTGTCGGCTCCCGTTGTAAAAATGTCGTTAGAGTTAAAAACCGCAATTGATTTTGGTTTCATCTGTGCTGTAAACTTCGCTCTGTTTTTAATAAAAAGCTTGTTATTAATGGGATTGTATTTCATCTGATAAGGTTTTAAATTAAAAATGTTTAATGAAAAGATGTAAGAATAAGCAGAAAATAACTTATTTCATTAAAAATGATTTAATTATATTAATTGACAACAAAGTTATAAATTTGTTGACAACCAACACTTTTAAATCTAATATTATTTATGCGAATATCAATCACATCTCTGCTTTTCCTGCTTTTCACCACTTTTATTTTTTCCCAAAACAAACCCGCTTACAAATTGTACAATGAAAACGGCGGTAAAGTTTCTTACAAAAAAATGATCAACAAAATGAAGAAGGCCGATGTTGTTTTGTTTGGCGAACATCATAACAATCCAATTGTGCACTGGTTGCAACTGGAAGCGACATCAGATTTAAACAAATCAAGAAAATTAATTTTGGGCGCGGAAATGTTTGAAGCCGACAACCAACAGGAATTAAACGATTATTTATCAGGAAAAATCACCCAAAAAGCATTTGACACTTTAGCCAGATTGTGGAAAAATTACCCAACAGACTACAAACCTTTGGTGGATTTTGCAAAGAAAAATAAAATAAAATTTATTGCCACAAACATACCACGAAGCTTTGCAAGTGAAGTATATAAAGGTGGATTTAAAAGCTTAGACTCACTTACACTCGAAGAAAAATCATGGATGGCGCCATTGCCCATAAAATATGATGCCAATTTGCCCGGATATGTAAAAATGATGAAAATGATGGGCGGCCATGGCGGTGATAATTTGCCTAAAGCCCAAGCGATAAAAGATGCCACAATGGCTTATTTTATTCTTAAAAATAAGGAAAATGATAAATTGTTCATTCATTACAACGGTTCTTATCATTCCGATGATTTTGAAGGTATTGGCTGGTATTTGAAACAAGAAAATCCATCCTTAAAAATTGTTACGGTAAGTGTAGTAGAATCAGAAAATGTAAAAAAATTCGATAAAGAAAAAAAGGGGAAAGGGGATTTTATTATTGTGGTGCCTTCAATAATGACGAAGACGTACTAAAAGGCCCCCTAGCCCCTGAAGGGGGAACTATTATTGAAATGAAATAGGATAAGTTGAAATTTAAACAAGGTAAAATAAACAAATCATAATCATCAAAAATGAAAAAATTAACCACTTTATGTTGTCTTTTATTCCTTTTCACAGGAATAAATGCTCAAAACTCTTTATTAAAAAATGTTCCATTCACAAATATCGGACCTTCAATTATGAGCGGTCGCGTTGTTGATATTGATGTAAATCCAAACCAGCCAACCGAATTTTATGTGGCTTATGCTTCCGGCGGATTGTGGCACACAAATAATAACGGCACCTCATTTACTTCGGTTGCCGACAATGCGCCAACACAAAACATGGGCGATATTGCGGTTGATTGGAATCATGGAACCATTTGGGTTGGAACCGGCGAAAGTAACGCTTCGCGCTCTTCTTATTCAGGAATTGGCGTGTTAAAAAGTTCCGATAAAGGAAAGACTTGGGTAAATGTTGGTTTAACCGATTCCCAACATATAGGTCGAATAATCATCAATAAAAATAATGCGGAAGAAATTGTCGTTGGCGCAATTGGCCATTTATATTCGCCCAATAGCGAGCGCGGGATTTTTAAAACTTCGGATGGAGGAAAAACTTGGAAAAACGTGTTGTTTATCAACGAAAATACAGGAATTATAGACATTAGCGCATCGCCAATAAATCCGAATATTTTATATGCCGCATCTTGGGAAAGAGAACGAAAAGCGTGGGATTTTGATGGTGACGGAGAAAATTCGGCCATTTATAAAAGCCGTGATGCAGGTTCAACCTGGACAAAATTAACCGATGAAAAAAGCGGTTTTCCAACAGGAAGCGGCGTTGGCCGAATTGGACTAGCCGCTTTTAACGATGAAGTTGTTTACGCATTGCTCGACAATCAAAACAGAAGGCCAGAAGTGAAAAAAGAAGAAGGGGAAGGTTTGAAAAAAGATGATTTTAAAGAAATGGGTGTTGGCGAATTTTTGAAATTGAATGATAAAAAACTGGACACTTATTTAAAAGACAACAATTTCGACAAAAAATACACTTCTGAAAGTGTAAAAGCCTTGGTTAAAAAGGGAAAAATTAAACCAATTGATTTGAAAAATTATTTAGAAGATGCAAATTTTGTGTTGTTGAATTCTGAAGTTATTGGTGCCGAAGTTTACAAATCTGAAGACGGCGGGAAAACTTGGAAAAAAACGCATGAAAATTATTTAGATGATGTTTACAGTTCTTACGGCTATTATTTCGGCATTATTGCCGTAAACAATTCAAACGAAAATAAAATTTATATTGGGGGTGTTCCTTTATTGAAATCGGAAGATGGCGGGAAAATATTTACTTCTATGGATCAAGAAAATCTTCATGCAGATCATCAGGTTTTGTGGGTAAATCCAAATTTAAACGGACATATCATCGATGGAAATGATGGCGGTGTTAACATTACGTATGATGACGGCAAAAACTGGATCAAAAATAACCAGCCTGCGGTTGGACAATTTTATTCCGTAAATGTTGACAATCAGAAACCTTATAATGTATATGGAGGTTTGCAGGACAATGGCGTTTGGTACGGCCCAAGCAATTACAAGGCTTCAAAACGATGGGAAGCCAACGGCGATTATCTGTATAAAAGTATTGGCGGCGGTGATGGAATGCAGGTTCAAATAGATAGCAGAGATAATAATATCGTATATGCAGGTTCACAATTTGGCTATTATTATCGGGTGAATTTAAAAACTGACGACCGATTAAACATTCATCCAATGCATGAATTGGGCGACTCACCATATCGTTACAATTGGCAGACGCCCATTTTATTGTCCAAACACAATCAGGATATTTTATATATGGGTGCCAATAAATTATTGCGCTCTATGGATAAGGGCGAAACTTTTGACGTAATTTCAGAAGATTTAACCACCGGCGGAAAAAAGGGAAATGTGCCTTTTGGAACAATTACGACTATTTCTGAAAGTCCGTTTCAATTTGGATATATTTATGTGGGAAGCGATGATGGTTATGTCAATGTCACCACCAACGGCGGCGGAAGCTGGACCAGAATTTCAGACAACTTGCCGCAAGAACTTTGGGTTTCTCGCGTTATTGCATCGCAACATGAAAAGGAACGTGTTTATGTTGCCTTAAACGGTTACAGAAGCGATGATTTTAGACCTTATGTTTTTGTGAGTGAAAACAGTGGCGCAACTTGGAAAAACATCAGCGGTAAGCTGCCAAATTTTCCCGTAAATGTGATTAAAGAAGACCCAAATGACGAAGCCATTTTGTATGCGGGAACCGACAATGGTGTATATGCGAGCTTTGATAAAGGTGAAAATTGGCAGGGATTTTCTAACGGATTGCCAAATGTTGCAGTGCACGATTTGGTGATTCAACCTGAAGCAAAAGACTTGGTAATTGGAACCCACGGACGCTCAATTTACAAAGCTAATATTGCGCCGTTGCAACAATTTAATACCATAAAAGACAAGCCCGTAACCATTTTTGAAATTCCGGAGGTAAGATATTCTTCCCGTTGGGGAAGTTCATGGAGTGCTTGGGATGAAGTTAACGAGCCAAAAATAAGCATTCCTTTTTATGTTTCAAACGAAGGAAATTTTGAGGTAATTATCACTTCTGAAGACGGCATAGAATTGAACAAATTTTCAGTTCAGGCAGATAAAGGATTTAATTTTGCTGAATTTGATTTAACTTATGCTGAAAAAGGAAAAATGGCTTATCTGAAAAAACACAAATCAGCCGAAATTAAAAAAGCGAAGAATGAAATATTCTATTTGTTAAAAGGAAAATACTTTGTTAAAATAGGGGAAGCAAAAATGGCTTTTGAGGTGAAATAAAAACATGGGAAAAGGTGTATTCATTCTTGTATTTATATTTTTTAGCAGTCAGTTGAGTGCGCAATCAAACTGGAAAAAGTTTTGGAATCAATCTGCTCCACACAAAATGTGGGTATTATTTCATTTGTGTAAAGCAAAAAAGGCTTCGGAAATTTCCTATGAAGCCACAAGGGTTTCTGATTCAATTGCCAAAACAGATTTGTTGGATAAAGATTTAGCCGGCGGACAAGTTGATGCGTTTAGACATGCCTATTGGACGGCGAGACTACAGCAAGAAATAGGAAAGCGGGCAGCGATTTCTTTGGGAAAAGCGCATGAAAAAGACAATTATAGAACATTCAAGAAGAAACAACTTGAAAATGGCGTTTTGCCCGACAAAGCTTCCAAAGAAATGGACTTGTTTAATAACAAAGTTGGATTGCTTTATTCAGAAAAGGGAATTTCAACTTCTAAAAAGGAACTTACCCGTAATATTGTCAATGCTATTTTAAAGGGTGATTTAAAAGTGATTAAAAAGGACACTGTCGGAAATTTTTTAACCTGTGATGGAGAATTAATACCTTCAGAAGAGTTGCTCAATACATGGGAAAACAGAAAGTGCTTAGTTCCTTCAAACAAATAGATTTTTAGAAAGTCATAAAATTACCTCAAAATTCATTGGATATTTTTTTGAATTTGTCTTTCTCAAAAAAATTGTTTCTTATAATCATTCTAAATTAAGGCTGATATTCAAATTAGGTTTGCATATATTTTTATACAAAAAATGAAATAGTATCTTTGTTACTTTCTAAAAATTTATATTAAAAATGAGCGGATTTTTATCTTCATCAATCGCAAGGAAAGTAGCGATGGCTTTATCTGCACTTTTCCTTATTATTTTCTTACTTATTCATTTAACGGTTAACATAACTTCATTATTCAGTGAAAATGTGTTTAATGAATTGTCCCATTTTATGGGAACTAATTTTTTAATACAATTTTTAATGCAGCCCGTTTTAATTTTTGGCGTTGTTTTTCACTTTGTGATGGGATTTGTGTTAGAGTTCAAGAACAGAGGTTCAAGAACAGTTAAATATGTTAAATTCAATGGTGCTGCAAATTCCACTTGGATGTCAAGAAACATGCTACTAAGCGGAGCGGTTATTTTGGCATTTCTTGTATTGCATTTTATTGATTTCTGGTTTCCGGAAATGAACTACAAATACATTGAGTTCTTACCAGAAGATCCAACAAGGTATTTTGGGGAATTGCAACACAAATTCACAGATCCTTTAAGAGTTGGCGCTTATGTAATTGCCTTTGTTTTATTGGCATTGCATTTATGGCATGGTTTTCAATCATCATTCCAATCTCTTGGTTTAAATAGATACATAAAAGGTTTAAGGACATTGGGTAAAATTTACGCGGTAGTTATTCCTCTAGGATTTATTATCATCGCTTTGTTTCACTATTTTAGCCAACCTAACCATTAATCTGATAATATTATGACGACTTTAAATTCAAGAATACCAGAAGGTCCAATAAAAGATAAATGGACATTATATAAAGACAAAATAAACTTGGTAAACCCAGCCAACAAACGCAATATAGATATTATTGTTATTGGAACCGGTTTGGCAGGAGGTTCTGCTGCCGCTACTTTAGCTGAATTAGGCTATAGCGTAAAGGCATTTGCTTACCAAGATTCCCCGCGTCGCGCACACTCAATTGCCGCGCAAGGAGGAATCAACGCTTCAAAAAACTATATGGGTGATGGTGATTCAAACTATCGCTTATTTTATGATACTGTAAAAGGTGGTGATTATCGTTCGCGTGAAGCGAATGTTTACCGATTGGCTGAGGTTTCAGGAAACATTATTGATCAATGTGTGGAGTAAGGAGTTCCTTTTGCACGTGATTATGGAGGTTTGTTAGACAATAGATCATTTGGTGGGGTTTTAGTGTCACGTACTTTTTATGCAAAAGGCCAAACAGGACAACAATTATTATTGGGAGCATATTCAGCGATGAATCGCCAAATTGCGCGCGGTAAAATAGAAATGTTTAACCGTCACGAAATGTTGGATGTTGTTATTGTTAATGGAAAAGCAAGAGGCATTATAGCCCGTAATTTAATTACGGGAGAAATTGAACGCCATTCTGCACACGCGGTTGTTATTGCAACCGGAGGTTACGGAAACGTTTATTTCTTATCAACCAACGCAATGGGTTCCAATGCGACCGCTGCCTGGAAAATTCACAAAAAAGGAGCGTATTTTGCAAACCCTTGTTTTACGCAAATTCACCCAACTTGTATTCCAAGATCGGGAGATTATCAGTCAAAATTAACGCTGATGTCTGAATCGCTCAGAAATGATGGTCGAATTTGGGTTCCGGCAAAAATTGAAGATGCAAAAGCCATTCAACAAAAGAAATTAAAACCAATTCAAATTGCTGAAGAAAACAGGGATTATTATTTAGAAAGGCGCTATCCAGCTTTTGGAAACTTGGTGCCTCGGGATGTTGCTTCCAGAGCGGCAAAAGAACGTTGTGATGCCGGATTTGGCGTAAACGCAACTGGCGAAGCTGTTTATTTGGATTTTGCCACAGCCATTAAACGATATGGAACTGAACAAGCCAAAATTCATGGAATTCACAATCCTTCAGTAGAAAAAGTTACTGAATTAGGTGAGGCTGTGATTGAAGAGAAATACGGAAATTTATTCCAGATGTATGAGAAAATCATCGATGAAAATCCATACAAAACGCCAATGATGATTTATCCTGCAGCGCATTATACCATGGGCGGAATATGGGTTGATTATAACTTAATGACCACTGTTCCTGGATTATACTGTATTGGGGAAGCCAATTTCTCCGACCACGGAGCAAACAGGCTTGGCGCTTCTGCATTGATGCAAGGTTTGGCAGATGGTTATTTTGTGCTTCCTTATACCATTGGCGATTATTTGTCAAATGATATCAGAACTGGGAAAATTTCAACTGATAGCCCTGAATTTGAGGCAGCTGAAAAAGAAATAAAAGACAAATTGGATTTCTTTATCAACAACAAGGGAACCCATACCGTAGATTATTACCATAAGAAATTAGGGAAGGTAATGTGGGATAAAGTTGGTATGGCCCGAAATGAAAAAGGGTTAAAAGAAGCCATTACAGAAATTCAGGAAATAAGAGAAGACTTCTGGAAAAATGTAAAAGTTCCGGGAAGTTTGAACGAATTTAACCAAGAACTTGAAAAAGCGGGCAGGGTTGCCGATTTCTTGGAGTTGGGTGAATTGTTTGCAAAAGATGCTTTGGAACGCGAAGAATCTTGCGGAGGCCATTTCCGTGAAGAACACATAACCGAAGATGGGGAAGCCAAAAGAGACGATGAAAATTTCGCTTATGTTGCCGCTTGGGAATATACAGGAAAACCCAGTGAGGCTATTTTGCACAAAGAAGAATTAGAATTTAAAGATATCGAATTAAAAACTCGTTCATACAAATAATAGGACATTATGAATTTAACGTTAAAAATTTGGAGACAAAAAGGACCACAAGACAAAGGTCAAATGGTCGAATATAAAGTAACTGATATTTCAGAACACATGTCATTTTTGGAAATGATGGACGTTTTAAATGAAAGTCTGGTTGCAAAAAATGAAGAACCTATAGCTTTTGATCACGACTGCAGAGAAGGTATTTGCGGAATGTGTTCATTACAAATTAATGGAGAACCTCACGGACCGGATAGAGGTATTACCACTTGTCAATTACACATGCGAATGTTTAAAGATGGGGATACTATTTATATAGAACCGTTTAGAGCAAATGCTTTTCCGGTTATTAAAGATTTGGTAGTTGACCGTATGGCTTTTGAACGTATTCAACAAGCTGGTGGATTTATTTCCGTAAATACTTCAGGAAACACGCAAGATGCAAATTCAATTCCAATCTCAAAATTCAATGCAGATTTATCTATGGATGCCGCTTCTTGTATTGGTTGTGGAGCTTGTGTAGCGGCTTGTAAAAACTCGAGTGCTATGTTGTTTGTGTCGGCTAAAGTTTCACAATTCGCCTTATTACCTCAAGGTCAAATTGAAGCAAAAGATCGAGTAATAAATATGGTTGCCCAAATGGATATAGAAGGATTTGGAAATTGTTCAAACACAGGAGCTTGTGAAATGGAATGTCCTAAAGGAATTAAAATAACCAATATTGCTCGTATGAATCTTGAATATTTAAAAGCGAGTGTTTAGCCTTTTAAA
>DAIQBF010000038.1:8182-17519 GCA_036781305.1 Lutibacter sp. | reverse complement strand
TATTAATAATAAATCTTTCAAATTATGCCAGCAGAATTAACTATCCAAGATGTAGAGAGACTAGTAGATAAGTTCAAAATAGAGAGGTATACTTATTTATTTTTAATTGCGGTATGTGCTATAATAATTATAGTTGTAGCAGTAATTTCTTTCGTAAAAGGAAATTGGGAAACAGGATTATCCCTAATGGCTCCAGGAGGTACAATATTCTTTTGCCTCTCAAGAGTGTTTAAAATTTGGGATGATATAATGAATGCATTCTTTAACCTAAAAAACAAAGAATGAAACCGATAAATAAGCACATTAAACTTTTTACTTTAATAGGTATAACCGCAACTATTATTGGCTATATTTTTCTAATATATCAAGGATATACATTGAATAATGACATAATAGTTAAAAGAGGAGAAATCAATAAACTTGAATTGCTAAAAGTTGAAAAAGTGAAAGAATTAGCAGATTTGGAAAACAAGATTATAGAAATTACATCAACCTCAAACGATACTAATACCGTAAAACAAGGAATGGAATTAGCTATTGAGAGAGGAATTCCAATTGAAAATCACTTTAAGGCTACTTCTCAAAAAGAATCTAGTTTGGAAAATGCAGAAAAATATGAAAAATTAGGATTTGAGGCCCTTTTGAATAAAGATATTTCTGCATCAATCGAGGCCTTTATCAAGAGTGAAAATTCTTCCAATGGGTATCATTCCGTGTATGATATTGCTAAATATTTAATTAAAAATCAAGCTAAATTATCAGATAAGAATTCAGATTATTGGGGAATTGCATATAAAACTATTAGTTCGCGATACAACTGGAAAATGCCAGTAGAATATAAAAGTAAATTTAAGGAAAGTGTAAATTATAACATTGCCCACTGACACGGGCATCCCAACCGTGTTTCCAACCCTTTGAGTATCTTAGTATAAACGGCACGAAGGTTCCGTTCGCCATAGCGGGTGATGGGTCTTTTGGTGTATAAGAAAAAACTTGAATTGCCTAGAGCCTGCGCTACATTATTATTTTAAAAAACATACTGTATAAACCTTTACGGATAAATTAAACTTAAATTCATAAATACATTAATTTTATTCAAAAAATTATGTTAATTTTGGGGAAAGTTATAGATAATAATGAGCAAAACAGCGAAAGTTCTTCGAGAGAATATTCCTGAGATAATGGATCTTTGGCAGCATCAAGTTATACAAGATGTTCCTGCCGCAAAAGATGCCAATGCAATTGCGTTATTTGACCATCTTCCCAACATCATAATGGATATTGCTGATCTCATGGAGCGAAGTGATATAATGACAGACATTAATGCGGACAAGACCTATTCTGAAATTTTAGACAACAGTGTTAGTCATGGCAGGAACCGCGCAACTACTTCAAATTATACTGTTGAGCAGGTTGTTCACGAATACATTATTTTCCATCGTACTTTGAGAGAATATATAGCCGCTCACGGTGGCTACGATCAACAAATGTCTGATTTGTTAAAGTACGTTATTGAAACTTCAATTTTAAAATCTGTAGGCGCCTTTTCACTCGCAATTCAGGAAATGCAAGAAAAACTGATTGGAACGCTTGCACATGATATTAGAAATCCACTTGCAGCAGCACAATTATCATTACAAATGATGGAGCAGGACAAAACCGGTAAATGGACAGAAAAAACGAGAAAAACTGCACAACGCAGTGTAAAGAAAGCCATAGACTTAATTGAAGAGCTTATGAACGGTATAACCGTTAAAGCTGGTGAAGGGATGATGCTTCATTTTGAGAATACAGATTTAATGAAAGATATTAAATTGGTTCACACAGAGTCTAAGGAGGGCTATACCAATGAAATAAATCTAGCCTGTGAAGTAGAAAAAATAGAGGGAATTTTTGACAGTACAGCAATAAGAAGATTGCTGGAAAACGTAATTGGCAATGCTGTTAAATATGGGCATTCTGAGAAACCGATCACTATTTCCATTACTGATGAGGAAGATGCTGTTGAAATAAAGGTTCATAATTTTGGAAATCCAATTCCTGAAGAAAAACAGGAACAGATTTTTAAGTTTATGGGTAGTGCTGAAAAGGATAAAAAATCGGTTTCTGGGAGTTGGGGAATGGGTTTGACTTTAGCGCAAATTGTTGCCGAGGCCCACGGCGGGGATATAAATCTGGTGAGTGATAAAAAAACGGGAACCACCTTTAAAATTACTTTAATCAAACAGTTCAACGAACCAGGAAGGAAACGCGCAAAATTATCATTTGCAGTAGAAAACATTTAGCGCGTAAATATTTCCACAGGCGAGCGCGCTCTCACTCATGTCCCAAGGTTCAACCCCCATCTTACAACATTTATCTTTAACAAAATCCTTCAATTTAAATAACCCTATCTAAACCTTATAGATTTTAAAATTCCTATGTTAAATGAATAGGGATTTTTAATATATTTGGATTGAAGCCAAGTGCTTTAACTCCCAAGTCAATTTAAAACCAATGATAACAACCAGAATCGGGACCAAAAATGATATAGATGGAATTATTTCCCTTCAAGAAAAATATCTATACAGAAACTTAAATGAAACAGAACGAAAAGATGGTTTTGTAACTACTCCATTCACGGTAAAACAGATTGAAGAAATACTGGATCAAAATGGCGTTTTTGTGGCCGAAGATGAACAGGCTGCAATTATAGCATACGCCTTTGCAGGAAGTTGGAAATATTTTGAACAATGGGAAATCTTCAACTTTATGGTATCCCGTTTTCCTAAATTATCTTTTAATGGAAATAATATAACAACCACCAATAGTTTTCAATATGGCCCGGTATGTATTGATAAAGCATATAGGGGGAAGGGTGTGTTAAACTTGATTTTTGAGGAAATGAGGCTTGAATTCATCAAAAAATATCCAATCTCTGTTACATTTATAAATAAAGTGAACGTGATTTCTGAAAAGGCCCACACCAAAAAACTGGGCTGGAAAATAATAGACGAATTTGAATTTAACAACAACACCTATATCGGATTGGCATTCGCTATGGAAAACTCTGTGTTGAAATAAAGAAACCCCAATTGATTCAGACATAAAGAGTATTATAACTATTCATTCATTCTTAAAAAGCTTCATTATGAAAAAAGCAAAAACCAACATTTTAAGAAAGTTAATTGAAAATTTAAACACAGAAGTCAAGGAGTATAACATTACAACAAATGATACTCCTGCTACTATTTACAGCAGAAGAAAATTTATTGTAGACACCACAAAAGGGGCAATTGGGGTAGGGTTGGTGATGAGTTTACCTTCCTTTATAGTTTCATGTAAAAATGAAACCACAACTGCCGGCGTTTTAGACATTGCCATTCTGGGAGGTGGAATGGCGGGTCTGAATTGTGCAAACCATCTATTGAATTCAAAATTGAACTTTAAAGTATTTGAAGGCAGTAGAAGAATGGGAGGAAGGATACTTACACATTACAACGATTCGTTGGGTTTGGGTATCTTTCCTGAATTTGGTGGCGATTTTATTGATACCAACCACGAAGATATGCTGAATCTCGCCAAGGAATTCAATCTTGAATTTATTGATTTGGTGGAAGAACAACAAACAAAAAAGCTCATTAAGGATGTTTATTATTTTGATGATAGAATAATTTCTGAAGAGGAGATAATAAAGGAATTCAAAAAGATTACTGAAAAAATAGCAATAGATAAAAACTCACTTGGGGAAGATTACGACACTCCCGAAGCCATAGCTTTAGACAACACGGCATTGAGTGATTATATAGCTTCCTTAAACTGCACCAATTGGCTGAAAGAGCTTTTTAATGCGGCCTTCATAGCTGAATACGGTTTGGATTGTTCAGAACAATCTACCCTAAACCTTCTCGATATGATAGATACAGACACAAGTGAAGGGTTTAAGGTTTTTGGCGAAAGTGATGAGCGTTTCAGAATACATGGAGGCAATTCAAAAATCATCGAGGGTTTGGTCAATAAAATTGGAGAAGATAAGATAGCGATAAATTACGAAGTTTTAGAAATCAATGAAACGGAAGAAGGCTTTTACCAAGTTAAATTTGCCAATAACGAAGAAGTTTTAGCAAAGAAGATTGTTTGCACCATTCCGTTTACACTATTGCGCAAAATAAAACTCAACCTCAAGGAAATTTCAAAGGAAAAGCAAAAATGTATAGATGAGTTGGGGTATGGTATGAACACAAAACTCGTGTTGGGATACACAGGAACGCCTTGGTCTGAAGCACCCAATAATGCAATGGGATATCTTTTCCATAAAGACATTGTGAATGGTTGGGACAGCAGTTACAACAAAACCCCCAACAACAATAATGGAGCTTATGTTTGCTATTTTGGAGGTGCTTACGCTGTAAATCTTGACAAAGAATCATTTAAAAACAAGATGGCGCCCCCAGATCACAGTTGGAAAACGGAATTGCCAGCTGAAACGGTTACGAACTTCGTCAATGAATTAGACAAAGTATTTGTAAGCTCAAAAGAGAAATTTTTAGACAAGCACGTATTCGTAAATTGGATAGATTATCCTTTTGCAAAAGGCAGTTATTCCTGTTATAAAAAAGGGCAATGGTCCACCATTTCGGGTATGGAAATGGAACCAATTGGCAACTTTTATTTTGCGGGAGAACATTGTAGTGAGGATTTTCAAGGCTTTATGAATGGTGCTGCAGAAACGGGAAGAAGAGTTGCGGAAGAACTTTTGCAAGTAACCACCAAAACCGTAGCAACTTCAAGTTTACAATAGTTAAAAGTTGCTCACAAGTTGGACAAACAGTTTGGAAATATACTACACATAGAACATTAGGGCAGATTGTTTCACTCTATACATTGCAAAGTATTGGGTCTAGTGCCTCCTATCCACAAAGGTTGTAGGTTAATATGACTATTGCTTCACCCATTCGCAGTATATCCACCGCGATTAGCTATCTTTCGAATGTGGTGGAACCTATTAAAACAGATGTAGAAATTAAAGAAAAGAAAAGTAAAAAATGGGGTGGCAGTACATATTAGTTTTTTTAGGAGCGCTATTGTTTGATATAGTTCCTTTTCCTTTCCTACCTGCATTTACGATAATGATGTTCTTTCAGATCATTTTTGGATTGAACGTGTGGTTAGTAATTGTAATAGGCGTTTTGGGCTCGGTTTTGGGCAGGTATATTCTGCTCTTGTACGCTCCCTTGTTGGCAACTAAGTATTTAAACGAATCGAAGAATAACGACATTAAGTTTCTCGGTACCAAAATGAAAGAAAATAAATGGAAGGGCCAAGCCATTGTGCTGGCGTATTCATTGTTGCCACTTCCCACTACACCGCTTTTTTTAGGCGCGGGCATTTCCAAATTAAAACCCATTTATATTATACCAGCATTTATCATTGGCAAATTTACAAGTGACACTATTGCATTACATTTAGGTAAATACGCATCAGAAAACATTGAAAGTCTAATAGAGAATACATTTTCCTGGCAATCAATTATAAGTTTAGTTCTGGGCTTATTACTACTTTTTTGTCTATTCTTCATTGACTGGCGAAATCTGATTCAGACAAAGAAGTTGGTGATAAATTATAAAATATGGAAATAGAGACACCATCCTAAATACATGGTGGGTAGTATCGGGATAGAATAGCTGGTTTACCACGGAGGCACAGAGGACACGGAGATTTTGCGCAATGGCTACACAGAAGAACTCGAGGCATATCCCTAAGTTCATGCCGTATTTAGCCCTTTCCATCAAAAGGCTGACTATCTTTGCCGAAAATTGCTTTATGCACAATACCTTTTCTGCTTTAGGGATCAATTCCCAGTTACAACAAAGTTTAGCCGAGTTAAAGATTACGGTACCCACAGACATTCAAAAAAAAACAATTCCGCTCATCTTGACCCAAATCAAAGATGTAGTGGCCTTGGCAAAAACGGGAAGCGGGAAAACTGCTGCGTTTGGATTGCCGTTACTACAACTTATAGACCCCAAAAACACCAATATAAAAGCTGTAATCCTCGCTCCCACACGTGAACTGGGCCAGCAAATACACGCCAATTTGGTTTCCTTTGCCACCCACAATCCAGAAATTAGTATCGCGTCCCTTTGCGGCGGAATTCCTATAAAACCACAGATAGAACGTTTAAAAAACACCACCCACATAGTTGTTGCCACCCCGGGAAGGTTGGTAGATTTAATAAACCGAAACGCCATTGATCTCAAAAACGTTGCCTATTTGATTCTGGACGAAGCAGATGAAATGGTAACTGCCCTAAAAACGGATTTGGACAGCATTATTGCAGAGATTCCAAAAAGTAGAAGAACGCTACTATTTACAGCCACTATGCCCGGCACTATCAAGCAATTGGTTCAGAACTATATGAGCAAACACGTGCTTCATATAGAAGCCGATATGGAAACGATGGGCCATCAGGGAATAGAACATCAATTTATGGTGGTGGAACCAATTGAAAAACTGGAGGTATTGCTTCATTTTTTAAGCGGGAAGGAAGGGGAGCGAGGTATTATTTTCTGTAAAACCAAAGCGGCAGTAAATAAATTAGCGAAGAATCTGGCTATCAATAAATTCTCTTCCGGTGCTATCCACGGCAGTCTGACCCAAGCTATCCGCGACCGCGTGATGGGGCAGTTTAGAGAAGGGAATATTGATATACTGGTAGCTACAGATCTTGCCGCACGAGGATTGGATGTAAAAGAAATTAGCTATGTAATCAATTATCATCTGCCAGACACCTATGAAACCTACGTACACCGAAGCGGCCGGACGGCGAGGGCTGGAGCCAAGGGACTTTCAGTAACCATTCTTCAACAAGAGGAAGTTATTGAAATCCCAGAGTTTGAAGAGGAATTGGGAATCGTTTTCACGGAAATGAAAAAGCCAGACGCCCAAAGCACTGAAGAAAGCAATACACTTTTATGGGCAAAGAAAATCTTTAAAACAAAACCCAACAGAACTATTTCAGCCGAGCTTAAGGAAAAAATTAGCACAGTTTTCCACCATTTGACCAAAGAAGAGTTGATAGATAAAATACTCGCACACCAATTGGCGCAGACCGCGGTAGCGGCTCCAAAAATAGAATTACCAGCAAAGTCAACCAAGAAAAAGAAGCACCAGAAATAATGGCAAACGAAATAAAAGACCAAAAGGATATTCTGGCAAAGCTAAACATAGCGGCCTTAAACCCCATGCAGGAAGAAGCCATTGCCGTAATTGAAAAAACGGCAAATACCATTCTATTATCCCCAACAGGAACCGGAAAAACCTTGGCGTTTCTTTTGCCTATTCTTAAAAATTTAGACGCTGATAATCCTGAAGTACAGGCTTTGATTGTGGTACCCACCAGAGAACTTGCAATTCAGATAGAACAAGTGGTTCGCAATATGGGGTCAGGTTTTAAAGTGAATGCGGTTTATGGGGGTAGAGCCAAAAGCAAGGATAAAATAGAATTGAAACATATGCCCTCTATTTTAGTAGGCACACCGGGAAGGATTTTGGATCATTTTGAGGATGATCGATTTTCAAAAGCGAGCATCCACACTTTGGTGCTTGATGAATATGACAAGTCGCTTGAGATAGGTTTTGAAAGTGAAATGAGCGAAATATTAAATGCATTGCCTGCTGTTAGCAAGCGCATATTAACATCGGCCACACAAGGAGTTGGAATACCAAAATTTGTGAAATTGGACAAACCAACCGTATTGGATTATTTATCTGAAAAGATAGATCCAAAACTCACCATCAAAACAATAATTTCTCCCGACAAAGATAAATTGGGAACCTTGCTTCAACTTTTGCGCTTCCTTGGCAATCAACCTGGAATAATCTTTTGCAACTTTAGGGATAGTATTGAAATGGTAAGTGATTTTCTAGATAAAAACAAGATAAGCCATACTTGTTTTTCGGGCGGAATGGAGCAAAAAGACAGGGAGCGGGCGCTTATAAAATTTAGAAATGGCACCAGTCAGGTATTGGTAGCCACCGATCTTGCTGCCAGAGGAATTGACATTCCCGAATTAAAATTCATTATCCATTATGAATTGCCACATTCTTACGTAGAATTTACCCATAGAAACGGCAGAACAGCAAGAGTGAACGAAAAAGGAACGGCTTATGTACTGAAATGGAAAAACCAACTATTGTCAGAGTTTATTGAAAAAACCGAACCCATTGAAATTCCACCCGCAGCAATCCATGTTGCAGAATTATGGGAAACGCTCTTTATTTCGGGCGGAAGGAAAGACAAAATCTCCAAAGGCGACATAGCTGGACTGTTTATCAAGCAGGGAAATATAACCAATGAACAATTGGGCTCGATAGAGTTAAAACAGGATTGCGCGTTTGTAGCGGTGCCATTAACACTTGCAAACCAATTGGTGAGCAAATTGAACAACAGTCGTCTTAAAAAGAAGAAAGTGCGGATTTATATTCTTTAACATATAACATGGATGCGTAAGCTTATTTTAGTATACTTTTACCCGATAAACGATTTAGTAAGCCTATCTTTTTTTAATCTCCACCGAATTTTAATTAATCCTTCGCTTCCTACTATACTTTAACAGTCGTAGTGCATCAGGCTTTTTATGGTAAAGACCAATAGGCTTTCTGTAACAATCTCCTCAGAAGTTGGTAGAACAAATCATTTCAGCCCAAAACAGGCAAACAACACATTTTAATTTAAAAAACAGAAACAATGTTAAAAGAATTTATAAATAAATTAATGAATATTAAAAAGATAGAAGTAATGAAAGAAGGTACAGTAAAATTTTTCAATGAAGCCAAAGGTTTTGGTTTCATAAAAGTAAAAGACACCGATCAAGACATTTTTGTCCACTCAACCAATCTAATTGACAACATCCGTGAGGATGATAAAGTACAGTTTGATGTAGAACAAGGAGAAAAAGGTCTTAGCGCTATAAAAGTAAGATTACTATAACACGTTTAACGCTTAAAATAAAAAGACCATCTTAACGGATGGTTTTTTTATTTTGGATTAGATTCAAAATGTTCTACTATTTAGAACACATGATTAATAGGTTACTACAAATAAGGTTTTCTTCATTATTAAACACTACTTTCGCGGCCGCTAAAGAAATAAGCTTATGAAACGCATCAACGAATACAAAAAACTTTTTGGGGTTGAAAAGGAATTAGAATTAAAAGCATTAAAAACCAGTTACCGAAATTTGGTAAAGGAATGGCACCCAGACAAGTTCCAAGACGGAGATACCTTGCGTGAAGAAGCGGAAGTGAACAGCCGCAAGATTATAGATGGGTACCACTTTCTGGTAAGCATTGCCCC
>DAIQBF010000038.1:2353-8172 GCA_036781305.1 Lutibacter sp. | reverse complement strand
ACCAGAACCGCGAACCTTGAAGAATATACAGAAACCATCACAAATTCCTGTATTGCCGATTTTCAGCATAAAGGAATGCTCTTAGAAATTACTTATTTAGATGGTAACACCTATGAATACTTTGGCGTTAGCAGACAGCTATACATAAAAATGGTAAACAGCGATAAATTGAACCGTTTTGCAAAGCGCACAATTTATCCCAATTATCTGTACAGAAAATCAAAACGTACTCTGGAATATGCTTAATTGAGACTTTAGCAGTAATCCAACGCTTTTCTTTTTAGAATCATACTAAATTATCCTATCCAACCATTGCGCGCAGCGCCTTTGCTGTAGAAATATTCAAAAATCGCGACAGCAATCACAATGAGCGGCATAATAAGCGATTGAGGCCCCATAACATTAACGAGGTCCTTTCCAAAAATCCAGAAACCTTGTACAATTAAAATTGCAATTAAGGAAATACCAAAAAGACTAATACTAAGTTTTTTGCGCATCAAAAGCATTACGCTTGCAAGCACAGCAGCAAATACCCCTATTGCATAAACATACATAATCCAAGAGGGTGCGCTGTTTATTAATTCAAGTTCTTCGGCAGAATAGGCGGCTTTCATTTCCTCGGTCATCAAAAAGAATTCAGATACCCAAAAAAATACGCCTATTAAATTCCATAAAAGTGCGAGTACGGCAATAATCCAATAAGCCGTGTTTGGTTTTGTTGTTGCATTCATATTCTTTTGGTTTTAAGGTTGTTGCCATAAATATAAGTAATTTAATTTATTCTATACATTGCTAATTGTTTATTACACATTATTCATTACTAATTGTTCATTGTATATTTACAATCCAAAAAAATAAAGATGAACCCAATCATTCCCAAAGCTGCATTTGACTTTCTGTTAGAACTGAAAATAAACAACAACCGAGACTGGATGCAGGCGCATAAAAAGGAATATTTGGCCAATGAAATAGCTTTGAAAGAATTCTATACTGCGGTAGAAAAGGGTTTGAATGAAACCGATGAAATTGCCAAAACCAAAATATTCAGGATAAACCGAGATATCCGTTTTAGCAATAATAAAACGCCCTATAATGTTCACAGAAGTGTGAGTTTCAGTAGGGCAGGAGCCCAGCGGCGCGGTGGTTATTACCTGCGTTTGGAATCAGGAAATAGCTATATGGCCGGTGGTTTCTTTGAACCCAATGCATCAGACTTATTGCGAATCCGAAAAGAATTTGAAATGGACAGTTCAGAAATACGGCAGATTTTAGCACAAAAAGACTTTAAAAAAGCCTTCGGGGATTTCGATCAGGAAAACGCCGTAAAGACTGCTCCAAAAGGTTTCAGCAAAGAGGATGAAAATATAGATTTAATACGACTTAAAAGCTATTTCGTAAACCATCACTTTACTGACAAAGAAGTTTTTGCAGCAGATTTTAAAGAAAACTTGATTCATCAATATCAACTACTCCGTCCATTTTTCAACTATATGAGCAGTGTTTTGACCACGGACTTGAATGGAGAATCACTTTTAGAGGGTAGAGCGTAGTTTTTAGAGAGTAGATAAAACTATCCACTAATCTCTACCAACTATAAACTATCAAGCAAAATCATACTCCAAAAGCTGGATATTGCTTTTCAGCCGTTCCTTCACAATGTCCATCATCCGTTTATTGAGATCGGAGGAATTTTGAATATAGATTTCAAACTCTTCCAAAGTAAATTGCCCAATGATGATTCCTTTCAGCGAGTTCCGGAATTTCATATCCTTGTGGATGGCGTTTTCAATATAATCCAGTCTTTTTTCAATAGTAAGGTCGTAAAAAACATTTTTATGCTTCGCCACATAATTCCTGAAAACCACCAGCAACAGATCATTTTGAAGTTTTGCAACAGGCCGCAAGGTCCTGTTTTGAAAACATTCGTCGGGAGTCATGTTGGGGGTGATTTTAGCGGAAGGAATTTCGGGGCGCATACAGAGCAGTAAACTATCTCGTGTTTCCATTGTATGGTTTTTTCTAAAATTAAAAATTATAGAGCGCTTTTTCTGCGATTGCACAATTAGTTATAAACGTTCTTTTCAACAATGCGAAGGAATGTTGCTATCTTTGAAAAGTAAGTCTGAACTCTGTGCCTCCGTGGTGAAAAAACCACAGAAGCACGGAGGACACAGAGGAAAAGAAAAAGCTTGTTATGAAAATATTCTCAGCAGCACAATTATACGAAGCCGACAAAACCACAGTTGAAAAGCAAGAAATAACTTCCGAAGAACTGATGGAGCGTGCAGGAACGCAGATTTTTCAATGGCTGCACCAACGCTTAAACGGAGCTCCAATACCCATCCGCATTTTTTGTGGCATTGGCGACAATGGCGGCGATGGGTTGGTAGTAGGCAGATTGCTAATTGAGCAAGGCTATAACGCGATTGTTTATGTGGTGAACTGTAGCGACAAACGTTCCCCTAATTTTTTGGCGAATTATGACAAGATAAAATATGCAACCAAAAAATGGCCCATTTTGATGAAGGGCGAAGAGGACTTTCCTGAAATAAACCCTGAGGATATTATTGTGGACGCCATCTTTGGTATTGGGCTGAATCGCTGCCCCAACGGTTGGGTGAAGAAATTGATACAATATCTCAATGAAAACAAAGCGTTTAAATTGGCAATAGACATTCCCAGCGGACTTTTTTCAAATTCGCCATTGGAAGATAAAGAAGCGGTTTTGAGAGCAAATCACACCCTAACGTTCCAAACGCCAAAACTGTCTTTCTTTTTACCCGAAACCGCTCCATTCGTCTCAAACTTTGACGTTTTGGACATAGGGTTGGATATGGAATTCCTTCACAATACAGAGCCTTTGGCAGAGCTTATATCAAAACCCGAAGCACAGCGTTTTTATCAGCCGCGCGGAAAATTCAGCCATAAAGGAAACTTCGGTCACGCTTTGATTGTTTCTGGAAGCTACGGAAAAATTGGGGCGACAGTGCTTTCCACTACTGCAGCTTTTAGAATTGGAGCTGGATTGGTTACTGCGTTTATTCCTAAATGTGGCTACACTATTTTGCAGACCACCATCCCCGAAGCCATGGTTATTGTGGATAAAGAAGAAGAATATATAAGTGAAGTTTCCGTAGATTTTGAACCATCTGCAATCGGAATTGGGATGGGAATTGGTAAAAACAAAGTTACGGTTGAAGCGATGAAAGGACTGTTCAAAAACAGTAAAGTTCCCTTTGTAATTGATGCAGACGCATTAAACAATATTTCCGAAAACAAGGAACTGTTGAAACTCATTCCGAAGAATTCAGTTTTAACACCCCATCCTGGTGAATTGAAGCGACTTATAGGCGAATGGAAAAACGATTACGAAAAACTTGAAAAAGTAAAGAAATTTTCAAACAAACACGAAGTTGTGGTTGTAATTAAAGGCGCATACACTATAACCGTTTACAGTAATAAACTATATATAAATGATTCCGGAAACCCTGGAATGGCGACTGCAGGAAGTGGCGATGCGCTTAGTGGCGTAATAACTGGCTTGCTTTCACAAGGCTACGATCCGCTTTTGGCTTCGGTATTGGGGGTTTATATGCACGGCCGCGCGGGCGATATTGCTTCGGGGCAAATAGGTTATGAAGCTCTAATGGCCGGAGATATTATAGATAATTTGGGAGAAGCGTATTTGGACCTTTTCGCAAGTGAAGAGGAGGAACAAATCACATATGATTAAATGGTAAATAATTAACTGCGAATTCACGAATAATAATGTAAAATTATTCGTGAATTCGCAGCTTATTTTTTACAGCAACCCATCAAACGTCTTCCGCAGCTCAGGGTCCGAAGGTCTTGGCGCATCAGCAGAAACGATGTTTCCTTGTGGGTCTATCAATATAAATCTCGGGATTCCCAAAATGGCGTAGTCTTCCACAAATTTAGACTTCCAATTATTGTCTGCCATTAGTTGGATACCGCCCAATTCCTTTTCAGAAACCATTGCCTTCCACTTGTCATAATCTTTGGATTCATCAATGGAAATACTTACAAACTGAACGTTTTTGGTGTGATAATCCTTTTCAACTTCTTTCAGCGAAGGAATCTCGCGCAAACAAGGCCCGCACCAAGTGGCCCAAACATCTATATACACATATTTGCCTTTTAATGTTGCCAAATTTGTGGTTCCGCCTTTGTGGTTTTCATAATTGAAAGTGGGCGAGGGTTTGCCTTCTGTAATGGTTTTCAATTTGTTGTAGCGTTCGGTGAGCTTTGCGAGGTTTTCGGGGCTTGGATTGCTGTTTTTATAAATAGTATAAGCTTCATCCAAAGTTCCATCTGGTTTAAGACCGAACTGCAAATAGGAACTCATTATTTTGTCTTTTGCATAACCGTTTGGAAGTGCTTCGTTCACTTTTTTAAGGTACAGAACGGTTTGGCTATTATCACCACTTTCAAAAGTTTCTTCATTCACCAATCTCGTAAAATGGGCCTCCAATAGATTTTGATATGACACGGAATTTCTAAATGCAAGGGTGTCCGTATAATTTATATTTTTCAGTTCATCATAAAAATCGTCAGAAACTATAAAAGCCTCATCACCTGTATAATAACGATGTGCGTCTTTGTAGTTCTCTAACATAAGTGCGTGGGAATATTTTTCCTCTTCATCGAATTTTTTCTTAAAATTTTCATTGTCAATCTTGTTTGCGGCATACAAGCTATCAAGGCTTTTCTGGTTCTGGTCCAAGCGATGTTTAAAGTTGTTTTCGTCTAATGAATACACTTCTTTACTGTCTGCTTTTTGCTCCCCCCAAAGATATTTTGCGGCCAAGAAATTATTGATATTTGCCAAATCGCCCGCGTATTTTAGGCTTTCATCAAACTCGTCGGCATTTAAACTGACGGAAAGATTTTTTCCTTTTTCGAGGTAAACCTCTGTGCGTTCACGACCTACATATAACTCATAAAATCCATCATTTTTTAAACGAATGGTGTCGGAAAACGCGCCATTTTCGTCGATGGGAATGCGAGCCTCAAAATCATTTCCACGGATAAGTGCGGTTTCTGCCGTATTGTTTTCAACAGTTCCATTGATTACGGAATAATCTGGTTTTTCTTCTTGTTTGCAAGAAATTACAAAGAGTACTAAAACAAATAAACTTAATTTTTTCATAGTTCTGAATATTAATTGGAACGTAAAATTACATATTGCACAAACAATTCATTACACGATATTCTGTTAATTTTTTTTTGAATGAATTGAATATTAAAAAAATAAGCTCACTTGCTTTTGAAACAAAGAAAGGCGGCACAACAATTTAAAAACAGTATTTTTGCAAAACGAATACCTACCCAATGCAAGAAACACATTATATAAGTTCTGAAATCCTTGATTTGGTCTCTGTCAAGGAAATAATTGACAACCATAAAACTTTGGCGCTTTCTGAAGAAGCACAGCTTAATATTAAAAAGTCTCGTGAATATCTCCTTCAAAAGATGAAGGACAACGATACGCCTGTTTACGGTATAAACACAGGTTTTGGCTCTTTGTGCAATGTGAAGATTTCTACGGAAAACCTTTCGAAATTACAGGAAAATCTCGTGATGTCCCACGCTTGTGGTACAGGTGAATTTGTGCCAAAACCCATTATAAAGTTGATGCTTTTGCTGAAAATACAATCGCTGAGTTATGGCTACAGCGGTGTGCAGATTGAAACTGTGGAACGGTTGATCGATTTTTACAACAACGATATTCTGCCCGTAATTTACAACCAAGGAAGTTTGGGCGCTTCGGGCGATTTGGCACCTTTGGCGCACCTTTC
>DAIQBF010000038.1:0-2253 GCA_036781305.1 Lutibacter sp. | reverse complement strand
CCGCACAGAGGGCAAGTGAAGACCGCCGAACAGATTTTAGGGTTTTTGGAAGGAAGCGAATTGGGCCGTTCCGAAAAGAAAAATGTGCAGGATCCGTATTCTTTTCGCTGTATTCCGCAGGTTCATGGGGCTACAAAGGATACTTTACATTTTGTGCACAAAACGTTTAAGACTGAAATCAATTCAGTAACCGACAATCCAAATATTTTTGTCAAGGAAGATTTGATTATTTCGGGCGGAAATTTTCACGGTCAACCTTTGGCTTTGGCGTTGGATTATTTGGCAATTGCAATGGCAGAATTGGGGAGTATTTCTGAGAGAAGGACTTACCAATTGGTTTGCGGTCTTCGGGAACTGCCAGCTTTTTTAGTAAATAACCCTGGGCTTAACAGCGGGTTTATGATTCCGCAATACACCGCGGCAAGTATAGTGAGCCAGAATAAGCAGTTAGCCACGCCAGCTTCAGTAGATTCCATTGTTTCTTCTAACGGGCAAGAAGACCACGTGAGTATGGGGGCGAACAGCGCTACAAAATGCTTACGGGTTATCGAAAACATTGAAACCATACTCGCCATTGAGTTGATGAATGCTTCGCAGGCATTAAGTTTTAGGGAGCCGAAAAAATCTTCGCCTTTTGTGGAGTCATTTTTAAAACCCTATCGTTCCGTAGTTCCTTTTATTGAGAATGACAGGTTGCTGGCAGACGATATTCACGCGAGTGTTGCTTTTTTGCAATCTTTGGATGTTGACGCTGATATCTTATTTGGATAAATTTTAATATTAAAATGAAAACATTCTATATGAAAAAAATTGCGTTGGTTGCGGTTTTCTCCTTTTTAAGCATTTCGGTTTTTTCGCAAAACTACAAACCGTTGCTGGACAATATTAATGAATGGCATTTTACCTCTTGTTATTTTGGGTGTTTTACAGATGTGTATTACACCAATGGCGATACTATAGTTGATGGAAAAAATTATAAAATTTTAGATGGGTATCATTACATTTCACGCACTTTTTTACTTCGTGAGGATGTGGCAAATAAAAAGGTTTATTTGAACCTCGTTTCTTCAGCTGGCAATGTGGAGTTTTTATTGTATGATTTTTCGCTGAATGAAGGAGACATTTTTAATATGCAAAACCCGATTAGCCCTTTCCCTGAAGATGGTGGCCCTTTTGTGTTAGATTCCATAGTTGAAAGACCTTTGGTGGACGGGAATGCTTATAAACATTTTTATTTTTCACCCACAGCTGGCAATACTACCAGCACAGAAAGTGCGGTATGGATAGAGGGGCTTGGATCACTTTCATTAATAAACGCTCCAGGAGGTCATCCAGACATAAATGACGTAGGAAATTTGAGTTGTTTTTTTAAAAATACGGAAGCTTTTTATGTGAACTTAGATTCCATTGATGATTGTTTACCTCTTTTTTTAGGAATTAAAAAGAATAACATAGACAATGTTATTGTTTCGAAGAAAACCAACAACAACAATTGTATCTTGAGCAATACCCAACAAGTAAAAGATGTAACTGTTTTTGATCTTTCTGGCAAAAAACTTGAAATGATAACCAATAATGGTAAGAATACAATATCCATAGATATGTCTAATTATCAAAATGGTTTGTATATCCTTCTGGCCACTGGGTTTGGAGACACAAAGAGGGCTTTCAAAATAATGAAGTAGGCTTATTTGGAAGAAGCGTTATCAATCATTTCTTTCACCCAATCTTTCGCATCATCCAAGTTGCTGAAATGTTTAATCGGTTTTTTTAGAAATCTTTTTTCAATTTCTATATTACTTTCTTTAAGTCCAACACCTGAAACAACTGCAAAAGCGACTAAGTTTTCAATTTTGGATGTTTTTAGATATACCATTGGATCAACGGCGTAGGAGTTTTTACGATACGTAATATATCCAAATGGGCGCCCTTTAAAATATTCATTGGAAATTGCCACCAAGTCGTCATTATATTTGGGTATGACCGTAATTCCTTCTTTCATGACCACAACCACAAAATTTTTAAAAACTCGAATTTCACCGAACTCAAAATGTAAAGTTTTGATCATAATGGCCATATTTAAGAATAATTAATTTACGGATTTTTTATGAGTTGTCTATCATTTCCATGCTAAAAAAAGAGTACTTAAGTATTTTTTAAGGATTCTTAGATATTTAAATAAAAAATAAATTAGATTTTGTATTTTTCTTTTGTTTTTTATTGTATTATTTTTTTTTTTTTTTTTTTTTTTTT
>DAIQBF010000037.1:0-17697 GCA_036781305.1 Lutibacter sp. | reverse complement strand
ATTAATGGCGAACAGCATCTGTACCAACAAAAAAATAAAAATTAAACAGATGAAAAATATTAAAGTTATTCAGGAATTGCACAATTTAGGAATTACAGGGTATCATGAAGTTTCTTACAATCCTACTTTTGAAGAATTGTATCAAGCAGAAGTTTCTCACCAACGGGTTGGATTTGAAAAAGGAGCATTAACAGATAGCGGCGCTGTGGCCGTAAAAACGGGTATTTTTACCGGACGTTCCCCAAAAGATCGATTTATTGTTAAGGATGATGTTACTAAAGACACCATTTTTTGGGATGATAAAGTGAATTTCCCAACTACTTTGGAAATTTATAACGAGTTAAAATCCTTGGTGCTTAATCAACTTTCCACTTCAAAAAAAATATATGTAGTAGATGCGTTTTGCGGTACAAATCCAGACACACGATTAAAAGTTCGTTTTGTGATGGAAGTTGCATGGCAGGCTCATTTTGTCACCAATATGTTTATCAGACCTTCAATTCACGAATTGGAAAACTTTGGCGAACCAGATTTTATTGTAATGAATGGATCTAAAGTCGTTAACCCTAATTGGAAAAAACAAGGATTGAATTCTGAGAACTTTGTGGTGTTTAACCTTACGGAAAAAATTCAATTGATTGGCGGTACTTGGTATGGCGGTGAAATGAAAAAAGGAATGTTTTCCATTATGAATTATTATTTGCCTCTTCGCGGAATTGCTTCTATGCATTGTTCCGCCAATGTTGGAGAAAAAGGGGATGTTGCTGTGTTCTTCGGATTGTCCGGAACAGGAAAAACAACACTTTCCGCCGACCCAAAACGTTATTTAATTGGCGATGACGAACACGGCTGGGATCACAATGGGGTATTTAATTTTGAAGGCGGATGTTATGCAAAAGTGATTGATTTAAGCGAAAAAAACGAACCGGATATCTGGCGTGCCATTAAGAGAGACGCATTGTTGGAAAATGTAGCTGTAAACGAATATGGCGAAGTCGATTTTTATGATCACTCAATCACAGAAAATTCAAGAGTTTCTTATCCAATTTATCATATAAACAAAATTGTGTTGCCGTCAAAAGCCGGCCATGCAAGTAAAATAATTTATCTTTCTGCCGATGCTTTTGGCGTTTTGCCTCCAGTTTCCATATTGGATGACGCACAGGCACAATACCATTTTTTATGTGGATTTACCTCTAAATTAGCGGGTACTGAAAGGGGAATTACAGATCCACAACCATCTTTTTCACCAGCATTTGGAGAGGCATTCTTAACATTGCATCCAACAATGTACTCTAAAACATTGGTTTCTAAAATGCAAGAGCACAATGCCAAAGCTTACCTTGTGAATACTGGTTGGAATGGAACAGGAAAAAGAATATCCCTAAAAGACACGCGTGCCATTATAGACGCCATTTTAGACGGTTCAATTGATAAAGCCGAAACAATTGACATTCCATTTTTAAATTTAAAAGCGCCTAAATCTTTATCAAAGGTCAGTAATATCCTAGACCCTAGAACTAGCTATTCCAATGTTCAGGAATGGGAAGAAAAAGCCATAAAATTAGCAGGATTGTATATTGAAAACTTTAAAAAATATACGGATACCGAAGATGGAAGAGCATTGGTAATTGCAGGTCCGCAACTTTAAGAAAAAGTAAAATCTAAGGTAATATTAAAGTCTTCTTTTTAGAGGACTTTTTTTTATTTCAAAATGGGTTATCTTGCGCAACGAAATATGAATAAAAAAATAAAATCGGTTAGCGGTTCCTTAAATCACTTTATGCACTTGGAAACAACAGCAAGTTTGCTGCTGTTTGCATTTTCAATTTTTGCCATAGTTTGGGCAAATTCTCCTTTCGGAGATACCTATGCCGAATTATGGCGTTATAAGTTCACGATTGGCTTTGCAAACACGGATTTTTATTTGGAGAAATCGCTGATTTTATGGATTAATGATGGCTTGATGGCCATTTTCTTCTTTGTAGTTGGTTTGGAAGTTAAACGCGAAATTTTAGCTGGAGAACTAACAACTTTAAGAAAGGCTTCCCTTCCTATTTTTGCCGCAATTGGAGGAATGTTGTTTCCTGTGATGATATTTCTATTTTTCAATCAAGGAAAAGTTGGCGTTGAAGGTTGGGGAATTCCTATGGCAACAGATATCGCGTTTACCTTGGGGATTTTAAAATTATTGGGAAATCGCGTGCCGTTGGGATTGAAAATATTTTTAACGGCTTTTGCCATTGTTGACGATATCGGTGCTGTTTTGGTGATTGCTATTTTTTATAGCGCCAATATTCAATGGGATTTAATTGCTTACGCCATCCTAATTGTTGGGGTGTTTGGGTTTTTAAGCTATAAACATTTGTACTCTAAATACATTTTTTTCGTCATGGGGTTTGTGGTTTGGTTATTATTCTTAAAATCGGGGATTCACCCTACAATTGCAGGAATATTAATGGCATTTACCATACCTATGTACCGAAAAATTAATTTAAGTGATTATGAGAATGAATTATCAACCCAACTTCAAACTTTTAGAGGTTGCAAGTACAAAAACCTTCAATTGCTCAACAAAAAACAACTGGAGATTGTTGATGAGATTGAAACTATTACCAACAAAGTGCAATCTCCGTTGCAACATTTGGAAAATTCGCTTCATGGATGGGTTTCCTATGTGATTATGCCAATTTTTGCGCTGGCCAATGCCGGTGTGGCATTAAGTTTTAGCGGATTGGAAAACACTGGACATATCACCTTTAATATTGCTATGGCATTGGTTTTTGGAAACACCTTCGGGATAATGCTGCTTTCTTTTTTAGCCATTAAATTGAAGTTGGCCGATTTGCCAAAAGGTGTGAAATTTAAGCAATTGTTGGGCGTGAGTATTTTGGGCGGACTCGGATTTACCATGTCTTTGTTTATTACCAACCTTGCCTATGATGATGAAAGTTTTATTTCAGCTGCAAAAATGGGTGTTATTTTAGGTTCTTTGGCAGCAGGTTTCTTAGGGTATATGGTTTTAAAAATTCAACTGAAACCCAAAAAGTAAACCTTTAAAAAAATCGCTGTTTGTATCTGCGCTCAACAAATTTAAAATAATTATAAAGCTTGTAATTTACCTCTAAACCATAATCAACATTATAATCGTAGTCTATTTGGTTTTCATATATATCGCTGCGATATCTTAGCGGATTCCGAGCCCTCATATTCCACTCAGTAACATAAAAGCGATTTTTGGTTTCATAATATTCCTGTGAATAAAAATTCATCGGTTTGGCGATGGTATTCAAATAAGTTTCAAATCCAATATCTGTAATAATGATTTCATATTCCAAACTGTCTTTGGCAATTCTAACCGACTCTTTGGGTAGGCTTTTATCGCTAGTTTTCGTGGTTGTGGTTGTTGAAGAACATCCAACAACAAATAAACCAAAGGCCACATAATAAAATAACGTTTTCATAATCAATTGGTTTTAATTCTCTTAAAATTACATAAAAAATATCAATTTTTATGTTAAAAGTTCTAATTTAGCTTTTATTTAAATCGAAGTGAAATGGATAAAATACGTTGTGGGTGGTGTAAAAATGACCCGCTTTATATGGCTTATCACGATACAGAGTGGGGAGTTCCCGTTTTTGATGACAGTAAATTATTTGAATTTTTGATTTTGGAAACTTTTCAGGCAGGTTTAAGCTGGATTACCATTCTTCGGAAAAGAGAGAATTTCAGAAAGGCTTTTGATGGTTTTGACTATAAAAAAATCGCTGGTTATTCCGAAGCCAAATATGAAGAATTGTTACTTGACATAGGAATTATCAGAAACAGATTGAAAATTAAAGCAACCATTTCAAATGCCGTTTACTTTATGGAAGTCCAACAAGAATTTGGTTCGTTTTCAAACTATATTTGGAGTTTTACCAAAGGGAAACCCATCAAAAATAACAGAAAAAATTTAAGCGAACTTCCCGCAACCACCGAATTATCAGACATTGTTTCAAAAGATTTAAAAAAACGCGGATTTAAATTTGTGGGATCAACCGTAATTTACGCGCATATGCAAGCCACAGGAATGATCAATGACCATGTTATTGATTGTTTTAGATATCAAGAAGTATAATTTGGATTTGCGATTTTTTTTCCTATCCCCAACCCCTGCCGCGACAGGTAAACTTTCCGTCCCGATAGCTATCGGGAGAAAGGGAGTTTGATAGAATTTTTAAAAACCTTTAACCTTCAATTTTTTTCCCATTCCAACTTTAATTCCCCCTTCGGGGGTTAGGGGGCTTTTTAGGGGGCAATAGGTACATAAATTTCCATCACCCATTTTGCCGGATTTGCAGTTTCTTTTGGCCCAACAGAATAAACTTCAAAGGGTTCGGCACCTTCAATTTCAGTAAAACCTTGGGCAACCAACCCATTATATGCGGCTTCCCAAGCATCATTGGAAAATTTATAATCGCCTTTAAAAATAGTTTTAAATGTTTTTTGCGGTTTTAAATAACCCGTTAAAACGTCGCCCGTTGTAATAACCCTTTCTTTCACCGGAATACAGACAGAAAACATCGCCGTATTATTTTCCTCGTCCCATTTATGATTTAGCGTAAAAGGTTTTCCAGAAGACTCAATGCTATTATTTGCCATAAATTTTATAACGACTGGGAACATTTCACTCATTTTTTTCTCAATATCCTCAATTTTACAAGAAGTGGTTTGGTATAAATAATAGCCGCCACCATAATCAACAGCTCCAATTGTTTCAAAAGAATGTTTTTCCATTGCTGTAATGATATGTTTATCCAATAATTCCAAACCTCTGTCGTAGGTAGGAATCATATTTTTTTCTATGCCTCCTTTAAACAGCCAATAAAATTTTTCAAGAAATGAAATTTTGCCCCGCATTCCCCATGTAACTTCTGTGCCAAGATTAACTTCAGCAAAATTCCAATAAACTTCGGCAATATGTCCTTTGCCAAAATCAATTTGTTGAATGATTTTTTTATTTGGCGTTGCTGAAATTGTTTTCATATCGCCTTTTCCTTCTTTTCCTTTCCAGCTGTAAGTCGCCCCAACACCCGAAACGGTATCATTAAATGAAGTTACCATTGTTGGATCTTTTTCGAGCCATGGACTCCAATTTTCCCAAGTTTTAAAGTCATTAACATTGTCAAAAACAACTTCCGCAGGGGCTTTTATAATTCTGGAACGGCTGAGGTCGTAATTACTTTCAAGGATAGCACCGTAAATGGCAATTCCAATAACTGCGGCCAAAAGCAAAAAAATGAAGTATTTTAAGTATTTCAAAACTTAAAGTTTATAATTAGTTGTTACTAAATTACTGAATTATTTTGTTATAAATCAGTAAATTTGTTGTTTAAATTTTAAATTATCTATCAAATGAAAATTAAATATTTTTTACCGATGCTGTTTATGGCATCAATCTTGTTTTCTTGTGCCGATCAAAAAAAGGAAGAAAATCCGAAAACAGAAGTTTCAACCGAATTTAATTATGAAGTGGAGCAATTTGCGGACGTAAAAATTCTGCGTTATCAAATTCCGGGTTTTGAAAATCTGACAACAAACCAAAAAAAATTGGTGTATTATTTATCACAAGCCGGTATGGAAGGCCGCGATATTATTTACGACCAAAATTATCGCCTTAATTTAACCATCAAACGAGCTTTAGAAAATATTTATCAAAATTATGCTGGCGATAAAACAACGGCAGATTGGAAAAATTTCGAAACTTATTTAAAAAGAATTTGGTTTTCTAATGGCATTCATCATCATTATTCAAATGATAAATTTAAGCCTGAATTTTCATCAGCATATTTAGACACGTTATTAAAAGAAACCAAAACCGACCTTACAGGAGAGGCTTATGAGGTTATTTTTAATGAAAAAGATGCAAAAAAAGTAAATCTTGACGAAACCAAAGGTTTGTTATTGGGGTCTGCCACAAATTTTTATGCGCCAAATGTAACAGCAAAAGATGCAGAAACATTTTATGCTTTAAAAATTAATAAAAACGATAAAATGCCTATCGAGTTCGGTTTAAATTCGAAATTGGTTAAAAACGCAAACGGCTCTTTGGAAGAAAAAGTTTGGAAAGTTGGCGGCATGTATAGTGCCTCTATTGAAAAAATTGTAAGTTGGTTAGAAAAAGCGGTAGAAGTTGCAGAAAACACCAAGCAAGCTGACGCATTAAAATTACTGATTGACTATTACAAAACGGGCGATTTAAAAACTTGGGATGCCTATAATGTTGCTTGGGCAACCAGTACCGAAGGCGATATCGACTATATCAACGGATTTGTGGAGGTTTATAACGATCCAATTGCGCATAGAGGTTCGTTTGAGTCAATTGTTCAGATAAAGGATTTTGACATGTCTGAAAAAATGGCTGTTTTGGCTGAAAATGCGCAGTGGTTTGAAGACAATTCAACCTTGCAAGAATCGCATAAAAAGAAAAATGTGGTTGGGGTTTCCTACAAAACTGTAAATGTGGCGTCAGAATCTGGTGATTCTTCACCTTCAACGCCAATTGGCATCAACTTGCCAAACAACAACTGGATTCGTGAACAGCACGGCTCAAAATCTGTTTCTCTCGGAAATATTATTGAAGCCTATAACAAGGCTGGCGGAACAGACAGATTAAAGGAATTTGCTTTTGATGATGCTGAAGTTGAAACTGAAATAAAATATGGTCAGGAAGCCGATAAATTGCATACAGCTTTACACGAAGTTATCGGCCACGCCAGCGGACAAATAAATGAAGGCATTGGACAACCAAAAGAAACCTTAAAAAATTATGCTTCAACCTTGGAAGAAGCACGTGCAGATTTGGTCGGATTGTATTATTTGCCTGACGAAAAATTGGTTGAAATGAAAATTTCTCCAGATGCGCAAGGTATTGGAAAAGCTGCGTATGACAGTTATATCAGAAATGGTATGATGACGCAATTGATCCGTTTAAATTTGGGTGATGACATTGAAGAATCACATATGAGAAACCGACAATTGGTGGCTGCCTGGGCTTTTGAAAAAGGCAAAAAGGACAATGTGATCGAAAAAGTGATAAAAGACAATAAAACGTATTTCGTAATTAGGGATTACGCAAAATTAAGAGTTTTGTTTGGGGAATTGCTGAGCGAAATTCAACGCATTAAATCGGAAGGAGATTTTAAAGCCGGTAAAGCTTTGGTGGAAACTTACGGCGTTAAAGTTGACCAAGCCCTTCATAAAGAAGTGTTAGATCGCAACAGCAAATTTAAATCGGCTCCTTACAGCGGTTTTGTGAATCCTGTGCTGACAGCCGAATTAGATGCTGATGGAAATATTATCGATGTAAAAATAGAGCAACCTGCCAGTTTTGCTGAGCAAATGTTGGATTATGCAAAAAGATATACCACTTTGCCAGATGTAAATTAATAAATTTAATCAGTACTTAAAGTGCCTAAAGTTTGAAGTACTTAGAGTTTAAATAAAAAAGCAAACAAGTAGCTTAACTTGTTTAAAATAAGCTGTCTGTAGCGAAAATTTGAAAAATTACAGTTTTGCAGTTCCTACTAAATTGAGAACTATTTTACCTACCTCCAGCAGGCAAGCAAGCTTTTAGGCATTTTTGGCGCCAAATAGTTACAAAGAATATAAATAAAAGTCCGTTTCAATTTATTGAATCGGATTTTTTTAGTGTAAAGAAAAGGTGATTAAGGTAAAAATCATAATGATTAAGATAACCGAAATAAGCACAAGAAATGCGTTTTTATAATATTTTTTATGAATTTTAATGTCCTTTTTGTAACTCCAAACCATCGCTATGATAAAAGCAATTACAAAAACTACCGCAAAAATTAATTGTCCTTTACTAAACATATTAAATGTATATTGAGCCTCAAAAATACGTAAATTTTTTATATGAAATGTGCATAACGCAAACACGATACAATCACCTAAGAAAATATGCGCATTACATATATGACCAATAAAAAACAATAAATATTTACATATGAAAACTGCATTAATTATTGGAGCAACTTCGGGAATTGGAAAAGAACTCGCTAAATTACTGGCGGTGGATTACGATAAGGTTATCATCACAGGAAGAAGGGGAAATTTATTGCAAGAAATCAAAGTGACAAATCCAAACAAATTTGAAGTTAAAGTGCACGATGTAACCAATTTAGAAGCTTGTGAAACGCTATTTTCAGACTTAGAAAACGAATTCAAAACCATCGATTTAATTGTTTACAGTGCTGGCGTTGGAGATCCGAATTACAACTTGTCATGGGAAAAGGAACTTCCGACATTGCAAACCAATGTCCTTTCTGCGGTTAAAATTTACGGACTCGCTTACAATCTTTTCAGAAAACAAGGGTATGGGCATTTGGTGGGGATTTCTTCTATCGCTTCCATCCGTGGAAACAGGCACGTGCCGGCATATTTTGCCTCAAAAGCATTTCAGGCAAACTATTTGGAATCACTTTGGATGAAAGGAAAAAGAAGCAAAGCCGAAATTTACGTGACCGATATTCAGCCGGGATTTGTTAATACTTCAATGGCCTTAGGCAAAACTTTTTGGATGGCTTCCGCAGAAAAAGCCGCCAAACAAATTTATACGGCAATAAAAGCCAAAAGGAAAAAAGCTTATATCACAAAACGTTGGCGATTGGTGGCGATTCTGTTGAAAATTTTGCCGTCTTCACTGTTGTTCAAGTTTACCTAAATTAATTTCTCTCTAAAATGAACCATAAACTGAAAGCCGTTCAGGAATTTCATGAAGTCTTCGGATTGGAAATTCAACATAAACCAATCGCAAAACTTGAAGAAAATAAACTTAAATTGCGGTTTGATTTAATGGCTGAAGAAAATGAAGAATATTTAGAAGCCGCCAGAAACAACGATTTGGTTGAAGTGGCTGATGCCTTGGGAGATATGTTGTATATTTTATGCGGCACTATTTTAGAGCACGGCATGCAATATAAAATTGAAGAAATTTTTAATGAAATTCAACGCAGCAATATGAGCAAATTGGGCGAAGACGGCAAGCCAATTTACAGGGAAGACGGCAAAGTATTAAAGGGCCCGAATTATTTTAAACCAAATATTTTAAAAATTATAGATGATAAATAAAACCGTAAAACAATGAAAAGTAAAACAAATTTTAAATTGATAAGCTTAATGCTTTTGGCGTTTGCAATCACACATCAAAGTGAAGCACAAAATATGAAAGACAAAAAAAACACACCGGGAATAAATGTCCAAAATATGGATCCCAAAGAAAAACCATCGAATGACTTTTTTAGATATGTAAACGGATCTTGGTTGGACCAAGCTGAAATTCCGGCCGACAGAACTTCTTGGGGAAGTTTTAATGAACTCAGGAAAAAAACGGATGCCGATGTTTTGGAAATATTAAATGAAGCCATCGCACAAAAAAACATCCCTAAATTAAAAGAAGCGCAGGGAAATTCGACAGCTATGTCCGATCAGGAAAAAGCGGTGAATTATTATGAATCTATCATGGATACGGTTTCAAGAAACCGTCTGGGCATCAATCCTGTTCTTCCTTTTTTGGCTAAAATTGATGCCGTAAATAATTTGGAAGATTTGAATCGTCTTTTGGTTGAAAGTGCACCTTATGGTGGGGTAGGATTTTATAATTTTTATATTTATAACGATTTAAAAAACAGCAATCGGTATGTTGGGTACGTTTCGCCGGCAGGATTGGGTTTGTCGCGTGATTATTATGTTGATCAAGATGACAATACGAAATTAAAAAGAGAAAAATATATTGCTCATATTGCAAAAATGCTGCAATTTTATGGTGATTCAAAAGAAATTGCGAGCAAAAATGCACAACGTATTTTCGATTATGAATACAATTTGGCGAAACCAAGAATGACCAAGGAAGAATCAAGAGACCGAAGAAAATCATACAACCCAAAAAGTATCGACGAAATAACTGCGCTTACTTCAACAATTCATTGGAATGCTTATTTTAAGGGAATTGGCATCGCTAAAATTGATACTGTTGTTGTAAGTCAGCCAAAATATATGGCAGCAATGGATTCCATCATCAAAGCAAGTTCCATTGACGATATGAAGCTGTATTTGAAATGGACCGCGATCGATGGTGCCGCAAGTATGTTAAGTGATGATATTGAAGTTGCAAATTGGGAATTTTACGGAAAGGAATTAACAGGCGCCATTCAACAACTTCCTCGCGATGAAAGAGCTTTGGCTTCCATAAATGGGGTAATTGGTGAAGCTTTGGGAAAATTGTACGTAGATAAAAAATTTCCGCCTGAAGCCAAAGCCAAAGCGATGGAAATGATTAAAAATGTCATGGCGGGTTATGAAATCAGAATTCAAAAATTACCTTGGATGAGTGAGGTCACAAAACAAAAAGCCTTGGAAAAATTGCATAAATTAACCGTTAAAATCGCTTATCCCGATAAATGGAAGGATTATTCGGCCCTTGTGGTTGTTGGCGTAAAAGATGGAGGTTCTTATTTCCAAAATTCAATGAATGCCAGAAAATGGAATTTCGATAAAAATATTGCAAAATTGGGAAATCCTGTTGACAGAACAGAATGGGGAATGTCACCTCAAACAGTAAATGCCTATTTCAACCCCACAAATAATGAAATTGTATTTCCAGCGGCTATTTTACAACCGCCTTTTTATAACTATTTAGCCGATGAAGCTGTCAATTATGGTGGAATAGGAGCAGTAATCGGTCACGAAATTTCTCATAGTTTTGACGATTCAGGCGCTCGATTCGACGGAGATGGAAATTTAGTGGATTGGTGGACTGCTGAAGATTTGGAAAAATTCACAGTGCTTGGGAATCAATTGGCCGATCAATATAGTGCGGTGGAAGCATTGCCGGAAGTATATTTAAACGGGAAATACAATCTGGGTGAAAACATAGGTGATTTAGGTGGAGTGAACGCTGCTTTAGAAGGATTGGAGTTGTTTTATAAAACAAACGGCAGGCCTGGAAAAATAGACGGATTTACGGCAGAACAACGATTTTTTATATCCTGGGCAACAGTTTGGCGCACTAAAATGCGTGAGGATGCTTTGCGCAATTTAATAAAAACCAATCCACACGCGCCTGGAATGTATAGGGCCTATATGCCTTTAACAAATATTGATGCGTTTTACGAGGCTTTTAATATCAAGCCAGAAGATAAGATGTATTTAAAACCTGAAGACAGGGTTAAAATTTGGTAATTGAAAGATAAAAAAGGAGCTGTTAAAGCTCCTTTTTTATTAAATCCACATTATAAAATCCACCTCGATTTTCTTTTCTTTCTTTAGAAAATCGCGTGATTAAAAAAGCAGTTGTAATTAAGTTTCTGAGTTCGCACAAATCCACCGAAAGTTCTGAATGATCATAAAGACGCTTATTGTCTTCAAACAATACATGAAGTTTTCTTTCTGCGCGCAACAATCGTTCGTTGGAACGGACAATGCCAACGTAATTGCTCATAATGGTTTTTACCTCATTTCTGTCGTGCGTAATTAAAATTTTCTCCATGTTTTTTACCACGCCACTGTCATTCCAATCCGGTATATTTTTTGGCGATTTAATTTTGTCGAATCTATGGGTTAAATTTTCAAAGGCCATGTGAGCAAAAACAATGCCTTCCAATAAAGAATTTGAAGCCAGCCTGTTGGCGCCATGAAGACCTGTTCTGGTAACTTCACCGGCACCATACAAATTTTTAATGGAAGTTTTGCCTTTTTTATTCACATTTACGCCACCACAAATATAATGTGCGGCTGGAGATACAGGAATAAAATCTTTACGAACATCAATTCCCAATGTCATACATTTTTCGGTAATGTTTGGAAAGTGTTTTTTAAAAGATTCAAATTCTAAATGCGTACAATCCAAATAAACGTTGGGCATTCCGCTTATTTTAAGCTCGTGGTCAATGGCTCTCGCCACAATATCTCGCGATGCCAATTCTTCACGCTCATCATATTTATGCATAAAACGGTTGCCGTAATAATCTCTTAAAATAGCGCCTGCGCCTCGCACGGCTTCAGAAATTAAAAAAGCCGGGTATTCGCCCGGATTGTATAAAGCAGTGGGGTGAAACTGAATAAATTCAACATCAGAAACTTCAGCCATCGCCCTATAAGCCATCGCAATTCCGTCACCGGTGGCAACTACCGGATTTGTGGTGGTGAAATAAACCTGTCCGTTTCCCCCTGAAGCCAACATCGTTACTTTTGAAGCGAATGTTTTTACCACATTTTTTTTCTCGTCCAATACATAAGCGCCATAGCAGGTAATTTTTTCTGAAACAGATGTTTGCCTTTTTTTAACCTGGTGTTCGGTAATCAAATCAATGGCGAAATGATGTGATAAGAATTGAATATTTTTGGTTTTTTCCACTTGCGCAATAAGTGTTCTTTCAATTTCGGCACCTGTAAGGTCTTCGTGATGTAAAATCCGATCTTGAGAATGGCCGCCTTCTCTCCCCAAAGAAAAGTTTCCTTTGGAGGTTTTATCAAATTTAGCTCCCCATTCCATCAATTCCTTGAGTCGGGCTGGCGCATTTTCAACCACTAATTTAACCACTTCTTCATCGCACAATCCATCGCCGGCAATTAAAGTGTCTTCAATATGCTGTTCAAATGAATCGACAGTTTTATTCCAAACGGAAGCGATTCCGCCTTGGGCATATTTGGTGTTGCTCTCGCCCTTTTCACTTTTCGTGATAATGGTGACTGAGGCATCTTTAAAGTGATTTGCAACTTTTAAAGCAAAACTCAACCCGGCGATTCCCGAACCTATGATTAGAAAATCGGAGTTGTATGATTTTTTTTCGGCATTCATTTGATTTGTTTATTATTTTGAAAGTTCAAGCATGCGTTCAATAGAAACCAATGCTTTTTTGCTTAATGCAGCTTCAACTTTAACTTCTGGCAATTCATAATTTAAGCATAAATACAATTTTTGCATCGTATTCATTTTCATATAAAAACATTCGCTGCAATTGCAATTGTCATCGTCAACGGGCGCGGGAATTAAAATTTTATCAGGAACTATTTCACGCATTTTGTGTAAAATACCGACTTCGGTAGCCACAATAAATTTTTTCGCTTTGCTTGTTTTTACATAATTTAACAACCCGGAAGTTGAGCCAACATATTTGGCAACTTTCAGTAAATGTTCTTTGGATTCAGGATGTGCAATAATTTCGGCATCTGGGTTTTCAGCATATAATTTCAATATTTTATCTATTGAAAAAGCTTCGTGAACCATACAGGCACCATCCCAAAGCACCATATCGCGACCAGTTTTTTTGATCAGCCAAGCACCTAAATTCCTGTCAGGAGCAAAAATAATGGGTTGTTCTTTTGGTATGGAATTGATGATTTTTTCGGCGTTTGAGGAAGTGCAAACAATATCGGTCATCGATTTTATTTCTGCGGAAGTGTTTACGTAAGAAACCACCAAATGATTTGGATGCAGTTTTTTGAAAGCGGCGAAATCGGCGGGCGGACAAGAATCTGCCAACGAGCAGCCAGCTTTTAAATCGGGCAATAAAACTTTTTTGGACGGATTTAATATTTTGGCGGTTTCTGCCATAAAATGCACGCCGGCAAAAACGATAATATCGGCACTGGTTTTAGCGGCCTGTTGCGCCAAAGCCAAACTGTCACCCACAAAATCTGCAATATCTTGTATGGCATCTTCCTGATAATAATGTGCCAGAATAACGGCATTTTTTTCTTTTCTAAGTCGGTTTATTTCCTTTATGTAATCAACATTTGGGGTTTTAATGTCTAAAAACCCATTTTCCTGTAGTTTATTCTTCGCTTGTTCTAAGGTAGTCATAATTTATTTTTTTTGATGGATGAAGACCAAATAATATGCCAAACAATCGGATGTAGCATCCGATTGTTTTATAATTTCCATGCGATAAATGTATGCTTTTTGACAAAGTTATCCAAATAGGATTTATTTTACTTTATAAGTCCATCCAAATTTATCTTCCGCTTTTTTGCGTTGGATATCTGTTATTCCTTTTTTTATGATTGCGGCAAAACTGTCAGCTACTTTTGGCAATTCAAAATTTTCTCCTTTGTTTGAAAAAGCATTGATAACGCTTACTACCGCAGCTGTTCCAGCACCAAACATTTCCAATAATTCGCCTTTACGGGCTGCTTCCACAATCTCTGAAACTCTTACCGGCCTAACTTCAACTTTAATTCCTTTGTCTTCACAAAATTGAATAATGCTTTTTCGTGTTACGCCATCTAAAATACGATCGCTGACAGGCGCAGTCAATAAAGTGTCATTTACCCTGAAAAAAACATTCATCACACCAGCTTCTTCCAACAATTCGTGGGTACAAGAATCTGTCCAAACTACCTGTTGAAAACCTTGCTGATTTGCCAATTTTGTTGGGTAAAACGAGCCTGCATAATTTCCTGCAGCTTTTGCCGCGCCAACGCCGCCATTAGCAGATCTGCTGTATTTATCGGCAAAAACCACTTTTACTTCCCCTGAATAATAGGATTGAACCGGTGAACAAATAATCATAAATTTATATTGGTTTGAAGTCGATGCCGATACACAAAGTTCGGTTGCAATGATAAATGGTCGAATATAAAGTGCGTTATCGCCGCCTTTTTTTACCCAATCTTTGTCCAACTTCAACAATTCGTTTAATCCATCAAAAAACAAATCTTTTGGAAAAGCTGGCATATCCAATCTTTCAGCCGATTTGTTGATTCTTTCCTGATTTTGTTCTGGCCGAAACAACCAAATAGCATCATTGTCATCTTTATACGCTTTCATGCCTTCAAAAACAGCTTGTCCGTAATGAAATATTTTAGCGGAAGGATCTAAGGTTAAAGGGTGATAAGGCACAATTTGAGGTGTTTGCCATTTTCCATTTTCATAATCACATTCAAACATGTGGTCGGTAAAAATCTTTCCAAACGTTAAATTGTTAAAATCAACTTCTGATATTTTTGATTTTGTTGTTTTTTCTATATGTAAAGCCATAGTACGTCTATATTTATTTACGCAAATTTACTCAATTTTTTTAATTCACAGTTTTATTTTTACTGAAGGTTACTGCCTTATTTTTAATATATTTGGGCAAAAATATTCATATAGACAATAGGAATAAAGTAAAATTGCATTTTTGACATTAATATGTTGGTTTGTGTTATTTTTTTATAAAAATGGCGCGGTCTAAAATGATGTAAATCTGCTGAAAAACAAGCTGTTAAAGTCAATTTTATGAATAAAAAGCATTTGTTTTAATTTTAAAAATTTTGGAAAGAAAAATAATGATTACCGCCGATGGTTCAACAACCATCCATATTCCGGAATGGGATGAACAATACCATTCAAAATATGGTGCCATCCAAGAAGCGAAGCATGTGTTTATTAAAAATGGCTTATCGCTTTTTTCTGATCAAAAAATAAGTATTTTAGAAATTGGGTTTGGAACCGGACTCAATTGTTTCATCACTTTTTTGGAAGCCGCTAAAATGAAACTGAAAATTGATTATGTTGGCGTTGAAGCTTATCCGTTGGTTGCCGATGAAGTTGAGAAAATGAATTATGTAGATCAATTAAATGCGAATGAGTTTTCAAATGTTTTTAGCCAAATGCACCAACAGGATTGGGAAATAAAATGTGAGCTATCACCTGACTTTTCTCTGAAAAAACGCAAACTGTTTTTTAAGGAGATCAACGATGAAAACAAGTTCAATCTCATTTATTTTGATGCTTTTGGCGCAAGTGTTCAGCCAGAATTGTGGACAGAAGAAATATTTGGAAAAATGCACAAAGCCCTAAAATCGGGCGGTGTTTTAGTAACTTACAGCGCAAAAGGAAGCGTTAGAAGAGCCATGTTGGCAGTCGGATTTTTAGTCGAAAAATTGCCTGGGCCACCCGGAAAACGAGAAATGTTGAGAGGGAAAAAAGGTTAAAAGTTAACGTTGGAAAGTTGAAATCCAAAATTCTTTCTTTAGCAATACGCAATTGGTGACCTTTAACCTAATTAATTCCCCATCGGAGGCTAGGGAGCTTTAAAGATTCAGCACCCCATTTTCCCCGGCGGCAAAATCATTCCATAAATAAGCGTCAGCTTCTTCATCGTTCACATAATCTCCGTCAACGGCATATCTAAATTCGTACGATTGCCCCATTTGTAAATTAACAGTTCCTTTAAAAGTCCCGTTTTTTAATTTTTTTAAAGGGGCAGCTTTAGCGTCCCAATCGTTAAAATCCCCTATTACGGCCACCTTATCAGCATCTTTTGCCATAATACTGAAGGTTACTTTGCAAATGGATTTGTTTTTTAAGTACTGTTTTTTAATTGCCATAATTCATAGTTTATATTTTATGTAAAAATAACAAACAATTTCATTAAATCCTTAAAAGCACTAAATTGTAACAAAGAATTGGCAATTTGTTAATTTTAAATTTATGAACTGAAGGTAATCTATTTTTTTTCAGAAGAAAAATCAAAATAATAATTCAAAAATCGATTTGAGAATTTTATTAAAATCCAACTAAAAGGGTTAAATTAGTGCATTAAATCCTTAAAACAGGGATTTTTATTTTTATCAAGTTAAAAGTCAGTTTTATAAAAAAGGCAATAATAATTTCAGAAAGCAACCAATAGGTCTCTTGGCGAATTAAATCTGACCATAAAAAATAAATAGTTACCACAGATGAAAATCTCTTTTAAAATAAAAATTATCGCGGGTTACATTATTAACCTTTTCGTGATTTTGGTGCTTGGAATCATTTATTGGATTCAAATACTGCCTGAAACTCCCTTATTGTGGGATTGGATTTCCCTGACATTAATTGTGCTTTCTTTGGGGATGTTAACCGTTGTTTACTTTGTTATCCAAAGTCAGCTCAAAGCTAAAAACAAGGCGGAAATGGAATCGCTGGAGAATCGTAAATTGTTGCAATCCATTATTGACAACACCACCAATGCTATTTCCGTAAAAAAAATAAATGGCGAATATTTGTTGATCAATAAGCAATATGAAAACATCTATAGGTTGAATAAGGAGGACATCAAAGGCAAAACAGACCACGATTTCTTGCCTAAAGAAACTGCAGACAGATACCGAAGCACAGATTTGGAAGCCGTAAAATTAGAAAAGGAAATTCAGGTTGAGGAAGTTCTTGAGCAATCTGGCGACTTACATACCTATTTGGCCGTTAAATTCCCGTTATTTGATGCCTCGAATAGGGTTTTTGCGGTGGGAACGATTGCTACGGACATTACCGAAAGAATTAATTCCCAAAAAATGTTGGTGGCCGGAAATACTTTCTTTAATCTTTCGAGAGACATGTTGATTATTTCATCAAAAGACACCTTTTTAAAGATTAACCCGGCAACAACAATCATATTGGGCTATTCTGAAGAAGAACTTTTGGGAAAACCGTTTATGTCGTTTGTATATGCCAAAGACCTTGATTCCACCCTGCAAGAAGTGGCAAAACTTCAGTCGGGTGCCATCACCGAGAATTTTGAAAACCGTTTTGTATGTAAGGATGGTTCTTTAAAATGGCTGAGCTGGACAACTTATCCCGACGTTGAAACAGGTCTTTTGTATGCTGTTGCAAGAGATGTCGATGCTAAAAAAAATGCGCAAGAATCCTGGAAGGAAGCTGATACGTTTTT
>DAIQBF010000036.1:12959-17978 GCA_036781305.1 Lutibacter sp. | reverse complement strand
AAAAGTATTTTGCGACGTAACTAAGGTTTGTTTTAAATCATTATCTATGGAAGAAATCGATTTTTATGTTGAAAATTACAAACCTTTTGACAAAGCCGGCGCCTACGGAATTCAGGAATGGATTGGTTTTATAGGTGTTACCAAGATTGAAGGCAGCTACTTTAATGTGATGGGATTGCCTGTTCATAAATTGTATGAAGAATTAATGAAATTATAATATCGTATCGTTTAATATCATTAATTTTGAACGATTTTTAATAAATACACAGATGAAACGAGCATATCAAATTTTGATACACAGAGGAATGATTAATAGCGAACAGCATCTGTTACCAACAAAAAAATAAAATTCAAACAGATGAAAAAATCTAAAATATTAATGATAGTGGGTTCCCTGCTATTACTTGGACTATTTGTATTTCCTTTATGGAATATAACACTTGAAGCACCACAATATCCAATACCTTTAGGGATGGATATATATATCCATAAATTTAAGGACACTCACGAATTTGATATAAAGAATATCAATTTAATGAACCATTACGTGGGAATGCAAAATATTCCCGAAACCATTCCCGAGTTTAAAATATTTCCTATAGCCATTGGTTCTATGGTGGTTTTAGGGGTAATTATCGGCTTTTTGGGCAACCACAAACTATTTCTTGCATGGTTTGTCTTAATGTGTATTTTAGGCACTGTCGGCATGTATGATTTTTATATGTGGGAGTTCGACTATGGGCATAATTTAAGTCCGAAGGCAATTATGAATTTTAAAAATCCCGATGGATCCGTAATGGGCTTTCAACCGCCGCTTTTCGGCACAAAGCTCATTCTTAATTTTACGGCGCATTCCTATCCCAGAACAGGTGCCTATTTTTTGTTTGTGGGAATGATCCTGACCTTTGTCGCATTTTTTGTCGGTAAAAAAGAGGCAAAAGCATAAGTATTTTATTGTTATTTAATTTTAAAACGAGCATATAAGAGCCTATGCTCGTTTTATAATAAATTGAATAATGATTTTTAAGTAAACAGGATACAGTAGATTGACTTTAAATGTTTGATTTCTGAATACTCAATTCAAAATACTTAATATTAAAAACTATTTGATGTATATTTGAGAACTATTAAAATCAAAAAATAATGAACACTAAATTCCTCAAACTATTTCTTGGGACTGTCGTTTTATTGCTTGCAATTTCTTGTAAAGTGGCGCCTGAAGCCATTGAATTTGGCAAAGACCAATGCAGTTTTTGTAAAATGAATATTGTGGATAAAATGCATGCGGCACAATTTGTTACCGCCAAAGGCAAGCAATTTAAATTTGACGCCATTGAGTGCATGGTTAATTATATAGACCAAAACAGGGAGGAAAAAATTGCGCTGTTATTGGTTGCAGATTACGGAAATCCAGGAGAAATGACCGATGCCGAAAAGGCCACTTATTTAATTAGTACCGCAATAAAAAGTCCGATGGGCGCAAATCTTTCTGCCTTTTCATCAAAAAATACTGCTGAAGAATTTCAACAAAAAAACCCAGGGGAAATTTACACTTGGGAATCTGTAAAACAAAAACTTTCCGATAAATAATGAAGTGCAAAATCCTGTTATTTTTCTTTTTCATTTCTCTTTCCGTTGGCGCAAAACAAATAGTTGTTTGCGAAAGCTGTGGTATTAAAACCATTAAAGAAGCCGTTAAAATTGCAAATGATGGCGATGAGATTCTCATTAAAAAAGGGGTGTATAAGGAGAATGGCATTGTCATAAATAAATCCATTTCATTAATAGGGGAAAAAGGAGTCATTATTGACGGAGAGGATGTTGGAGGAATATTAATTTTTGAAGCAGATAATTTTAAGATTAAGGGCTTAAAAATTATCAATATTGGATCTAGTTACACCATTGAATATGCCGCAATAAAAGTGATAAAGGTCAATGATTTTTTAATAGAAGACTGTATTCTGGAAAATGTTTTCTTCGGAATTTTAATCGAAAAATCGAAAAGAGGAATTATTCGAAACAATAAAATCTCCAGTATCCGCGAAGGCGAAGCCAGCTCAGGAAACGGCATTCATATTTGGAGTGGTGATGATATGGAAGTTTACAACAATGAAATGTTTGGTCTGCGCGACGGCATTTACTTTGAATTTGTTAAAAATAGCTCTATCTATAAAAATTTCAGCCATGACAATATTCGCTATGGGCTACATTTTATGTTTTCAAACAACAATGTGTATCACCACAATGAGTTTAGAAATAACGGAGCCGGGGTTGCGGTCATGTTTTCTAAATTTATCTCGATGCACCATAATAAATTTAGGCTTAATTGGGGATCAGCTTCCTATGGATTGCTGTTAAAAGAAATTTATGATGCAGAAATTTATGATAATTTGTTTGAACAAAATACCATAGGATTAAATGCAGAAGGTTCTACCCGAATTAATTATAAAAACAATACTTTTTTGCGAAATGGCTGGGCGATTAAAATTGCTGGAGCCTGCTATACAAATATTTTTCTAAATAATGACTTTATGAACAATTCGTTAGATTTGTCTTACAATTCTAACGTAAATGACAATAAGTTCGACAATAATTATTGGAGCGAATATACTGGATATGATTTAGATAAAAACGGCATTGGCGATGTGCCTTACAGGCCCGTAAAACTATTTTCTTATATTGTGAATAAAACACCGCAAGCCTTGGTGTTACTGAGAAGTTTGTTTGTTGATATCGTCAACTTTTCAGAAAAAGTTTCACCGGTTTTTACGCCAGACGATTTAATGGACAACAACCCACTAATGAAAAGAATAAATGATTAAATTTAAGAATTTACACAAACGATTTGGAAAATTAGTTGTTTTGGACGGTTTGGATCTCGAAATTAGCAAAGGAGGAATATTTGCCATTCTTGGGCCAAACGGATCTGGAAAAACTACCTTAATTAAATGTTTGCTTGGGATGGTTATCCCAAATAATGGCGAAATAATTTTCGACAAAAAAAGTGTTTTACGGCAGTGGGAATATCGGAATAACTTAAATTATTTACCGCAAATAGCCAATTTTCCGCCAAACTTAACGGTAATTGAGCTGATAAAGATGGTAAAAAACTTGAGACCAAAAGATGCAAATGATGAAGAACTCATTGAAATTTTTGGATTGAAAAGTTTTTTGGACAAAAAACTCGGAAATTTATCGGGTGGAACAAAACAAAAAGTGAACATTGTGCTCACATTTATGTTCGACAGTGATTTAATTGTTTTGGATGAACCCACAAATGGCTTGGATCCAATTGCGCTCATTCATTTAAAAAGAATTATTCAAAAAGAAAAAGACAAGGGAAAAACCATATTAATCACCACGCATATTATGAGTTTTGTTGATGAAGTAGCCGATGAAATTGTTTTTTTGCTCGATGGTAAAATATATTTTAAAGGAACCATTGAAGCCTTGAAAAAGCAAACGAACAATGAGAATCTGGAACATGCGATCGCCAATTTAATAGCCAAACAAGATGCTTAAAATATTAAAATACAGTTTTTACGATTTAATGCGCAGCCGTTGGAGTTATGTGTACTTTTTGTTTTATTTGATTTTGGGTTTCGTATTGTTGTTTCTGAATAACGACGTGGATAAAGCCGTAATCACATTAATGAATATTATCATTGTTTTAACACCGTTAATAGGCACTATTTTTGGCGTGATGTACTATTACGATTCAAAGGAATTTACAGAATTGTTATTGGCGCAGCCCATAAACCGTAAAAAAATATTTATGGGACAATATCTGGGGATTTCAATTTCTTTGACCTTAAGTCTGCTTTTGGGATTGGGAATACCTTTCGTTTTGTATGGATTATTTAAATCGGCCGCTATTTTTAATTTTAGCCTGTTATTGGTTGTGGGCACTTTTCTGAATTTTATTTTTGTCGCTTTGTCATATAACATAGCACTTTCTACCGAAAATAAAATCAAGGGATTTGGCTACGCCATTTTAATGTGGTTATTTTTGGCCGTTATTTACGATGGGATTTTTCTAATATCATTGGTGCTTTTAAATGAGTATCCGTTAGATAAATTTTCATTGGTTGCCACCATGTTTAATCCAATCGATTTATCGCGGATTTTAATTTTGTTGAAGTTGGATATTTCTGCACTATTGGGATATACAGGTGCTGTATTCCGTAAATTTTTTGGAACAAATTTTGGAATGTTGGTTTCTATGGGCGTTTTGGTGTTGTGGGTAATTTTACCTGTTTTCAGAATGAATTTAAAACTTCGGAAAAAAGATTTTTAAAAAGAAGCCCCAAAATTAATTTTCGGGGCTTTTTTTGTATTTTTAAATTTATACCTTATCGTATTTAGCCTGCAAATTTTTTAACATGCTGTCTGAAATTTTCTCCAAATCAAACTGGTGTTGCCAGCCCCAATCTTTTCGGGCTTGGGAATCGTCAATACTGCTTGGCCAGCTGTCGGCAATGCTTTGTCTGAAATCTGAATGGTAAGAAATACCAAACTTGGGAATAAAATTTTTGATTTCCTCAGCAATTTCTTTGGGCGTAAAACTAATGGCAGCCAAATTGTAGGAGGATCTAATTTTTATATTTTCGGCAGGTGCGGCCATTATTTTCAAGGTAGCGTCAATCGCATCGTCCATATACATCATGGGCAATTTGGTGTCTTTATTTAAAAAAGAATCATAATTGCCGTCTAACAATGCTTTGTGGTAAATTTCAATGGCATAATCGGTTGTTCCGCCGCCCGGGCTCGTTTTCCAGCTGATGATCCCCGGATACCGTATGCTTCTAACATCTACGCCGTATTTATTAAAGTAATATTCACACCAGCGTTCTCCCGCCAGCTTGCTTATTCCGTAAACGGTGGTCGGTTCCATCACTGTTTTTTGGGGTGTATTTTCCTTTGGCGTTGTTGGTCCGAATACGGCTATTGAACTGGGCCAAAATACTTTTTTAATTTTCCCTTCTTTCGCTAAATTAAGGACATTCAATAAGGAATTCA
>DAIQBF010000036.1:0-12949 GCA_036781305.1 Lutibacter sp. | reverse complement strand
TCCCAAGCTTTTGCAGGGAATTTTTCACCGGTTGCCGAGAGCATCGCCGCCATCAAATAAACTTCATTAATCGCATATTTGTCAATTACGGCTAAAATCTGGTTATAATCCAGTGCATTTATAAACTCAAAAGGGCCTGAGTGCATTAATTCATCGCTTCCTTCACTGATGTCTGATGCAATTATGGCATTTTTTCCATAATTTTTGCGTAATTTTAGCGTCAGTTCAGTACCGATCTGACCGCAAGCACCTATAATTAATATGCTTTTATTCATATAGTTGATATCCTTTTGTTACGATTGCAAATATACTGAAAATTAAAATTTCTGTATATTTCTTATCGTTTTTTATCAAATTATTAATTTTATTATAAAATAGTGTAATAAATAGTATTTTTGGCGTTAATAAGTTTTAGTATGAAGTATATATACCCCTTTTTATTAATCATTTTGTTGTTTAATTTTTCTTGCAACAGAAATAAAGGAACAGCAGAAGTCTCCGAAAAATCTGATTCTTTGAATTATGATGTAAATCGAATAGAAAACAGAATTGGTGAAACATTAATTCCTGAGGCAAGAGTGGCATTGGATAATTGGAAAGAATATCAGGAGGTTGACAAATTGCTGTTAAAATATTATAGCATTACAACTTTGGAAGCCCTAGCGGATGCAAAAGAACTTTCAGAGTTGGTTAAGTTTATGAAAGACTCCATAAGGATTGAAAAATTACAAAAACCGAATATCATAGCGCGAATCAATGTATTGCAAAATGAAACGTTGCGATTGGCCGATATGGCCACAATTCCTTCAATTTCAAAAGAAGAAGTGAAGGAGGAGGTTGGTAATATTGTGTCAATCTATTCAGCAATCAATTCAAAAATAAACACCATTTATCAGGCTGAAAGTCTTCAAAACGCATTGGAGGTTGATACGGAAACTCCTGTTGAAATTCAGGAAACCCCCACACCGCCACCTTATAGAAATATAGAGCGGACCAGACTTTTAAATAAAAACGATAATAAGGATAGGCAATGATGAAACGAGCCTTACAAATTTTGATACAAAGAGAGATGATTAATGGCGAACCTACCTGCGGCAGGCAGCAGCCGTTACCGCTAAAAAATAAAGTTTAAACGGATGAAAAAGATCTATACACTTATTTTCCTGGTTGTGTTTTCCGCCTGTGAGAATAAACAATCTGAAAGAAAAAATATAAAGGACAGTTCTGAAAAAGAGGCTGTAAATGCCACGTTGGATGCCTGGCATAAAAATGCTTCCGAGTCAAAATATGATGCGTATTTTAATGCCATGGCCAGCAGCAGTATTTTTATTGGAACCGATGCTTCGGAATATTGGAACAACAAAGACTTTAAAACGTTTAGCAAACCGTTTTTTGACCTAGGTAAAGCCTGGGATTTTAAGCCCTTATCACGAAATGTTTATATTTCCGCCGATGGAAAGATCGCTTGGTTTGATGAACTTTTAGATACTTGGATGGGAATTTGCAGGGGTTCGGGAGTTTTAAGCAAAACTGAAAACACCTGGAAAATTGAACAATATGTACTTTCTGTAACCATCCCAAACACCCATATTACTGAGGTTATTGCGATAAAAAAAGAAAAGGATTCCTTATTTTTAAGCAGGCTAAAAAAGTAAGTCATTAAATTAAATCCTTTACAATATCATAAATAAGTTCTGGTTCATAGCCTTTCGAACTTAAATAAGTTAAGAGTTTGCTTCTTTTTTTGAAGGCATTGGGTTCTTTAATTACTGCAAATTTTTTTTTGGCAACTTTTTGAATGGTTTTTAAATAAACTTCATCATCAATTTCTTTTAAGGCAGTTTTAATGTTATAAGGCGAAATATTCCTGAATTTTAGCTCATTCACAATTCGGATTTTCCCCCAATTTTTTATGGAAAATTTTCCTCTGGCGAAAGCTTTTGAAAAACGTTCTTCATTCAAAAAATTGTGCTGCAACAAATGAAGTGTAATTTTATCTTTGGCCTCGGGAATCATATGCAAATCGTACAATTTTTGGGCGACTTCTTTATGGCAGCGTTCTTGGTAGGCGCAAAAGTTCTCCATCAATTTAGTTGCTTCCGCTACCGTGTAGGTTTTGTCGTTTTTCATTCAATACAAATTATAAAGACTATTTAGTGCCTAAAGTTAAGTAATCCACAATTTAACAAATACAGCAAAATTTTCCGTTTTTATTTATCTTTTTCAAACTAAAACAGCTAATATATTTAAATAAAATCAACTGTTTTAGTTCAACCCTGAGCACTTCAAACTTTAGGCAATTAAGTGCTGTTTAATTACAAATTACTGATTTCTGTTCAGCTAAATATTCTTCAGAAACCGGTATTTCATCGCTATAGGCAAAAAATAATGCAGCTTACTCATCCTTTTGAATATAAGTATGAATAATTTTTTCAGTTTCCTGATTTTCTGATAGTTCTAACAACGTACGATTGACGTCTAAAATTAGCTGTGAATTTCCTGGAAAAGCAAAACCATAACCTTGTTTATAATATTCAGCTTTACTCATATAAAGATTCCCCTTCTCATTATTTTTTAAATAGTAAAGTAATTGTGGTCGATCAAAAACTACGGCTTCTACATCTTTATTTTCCAGTTTTTCAATAGCTTTATCCAAATTACTTACACCAATTACTTTTGCTTTCGCTTTTGTTAAAAACGCTTCCGAAGGCGAACCTGAAATAGTTGCTACTTTTTTACCTGCAAGCTGTTCAACGGTTGAAATGGTGGTAGATCCAATACTAGAAAGTGTTAGTGTACTTGCTATTCCCGCTATCATAGATGTGGCGAAAACTATAGTTATAACCATCCATGTTCCAGCTATTATCCTCCCCATTACGGTAATTGGTGCTTTATCCCCATAACCCGTTGTGCTCATAGTTACAATAGCCAACCACATACCCGTTCCAATACCTTGTAGCGGTTCGTGTGGAAACTGCTCTGGCGATTTTTTACGTTCAGCCAACCAAAAAAGTAAACCTACAACAGCAAGTATTATTAAAAAAATCCCGACAGCGATTAATAGTTTGAGACTAAATAATGGTTTAAACTTTTCCCAGAGACTAAGATTGTCAATTCGAGAAATAATGGATATGCTTGAGTTGTAGAATGGTTGCGAAAATCGCATAGTTTCTAGGCGTTTGGCGGTAATGCTAATTGGACCGACTACTAAATCGACATTGCCTTTATTTAAAGCAAGTAAAACATCTTCTACATTTTTAAAAGGAACATACTCGTAGCTCCAAGCCTTTTTTTCTGCAATTTTATCCCATATTTCGACTGAAATACCGGTGTTGGTATTCTCAAACACAAAAGGCTCACCTCCAGCAACACCGACGCGAAGTGTTTTTGCTGGCTCATCCGCTGCTTTTGTTTGTGCCATAATTGGAATAGCACAATAAAGAAGGGTTAAAAATAAAAAAAATTGTTTTAATAAAAATTTAGGCATCATAGTATTCAATTATATTATTTTTAAGATTATTTCTCACTTTGTTTAACTATCCATTGGTTTTTAAACTGTAGCTAATATATTTAAATAAAATCAACTGTTTTAGTTCAACCCTGAGCACTTCAAACTTTAGGCAATTAAGTGCTGTTTAATTACAAATTACTGATTTCTGTTGAGCTTAAACTTTAAATTATTCAGCAATGAATACATTACCGGGACAATGACTAACGTTAAGAAGGTTGCAAAGGTTAACCCAAAAATAATGGTCCAGGACATGGGTCCCCAAAACGCTACGTTTTCGCCACCAATATAAAATTGTGGATCAAACTCCGTAAACAAGGTCATAAAATTAATATTTATGCCAATGGCTAAAGGCAACAATCCTAAAATGGTTGTGATCGCAGTTAACAACACCGGTCTTAAACGTGTTTTTCCTCCTTCAACAATGCTTTCATAAATGATTTCTTTGGTTAAAACACCTTCCTCCAATCCCGCTTCCAATCTTTTTCTGATCATTATCAAGTTGGTGTAGTCAATAAGCACAATAGCATTGTTCACCACAATACCCGCCAAGGAGATAATTCCTATCATGGTCATCATGATCACAAATTCCATCCTGAAAATAATTAACCCAAGTAAAACGCCAATTAAACTTAACAATACCGTTAATGATATGATAATTGGGGTTGATGTTGAATTAAATTGGGCCACCAATATTAAGAAAATGAAAAATACCGCAATTAATAAAGCCTTGCTTAAAAAAGCCATTTCTTCGGCCTGTGATTCTTGTTCACCGGTATAGGAAATTGAAATGTTTTTGGGTAAATTGAATTTTTTTAATTCGCTTTTAATTTGATCATTTATCTCTGTGGCATTATAACCTTCCAAAACATTTGACGCAATGGTAATTACCCTGTCTAGGTCTTTTCGCTTAACAGCACTAAATGTTGAGGAGGTTTCTGCATGGGCGATTGATGAGATTGGCACTTGGACAATTTTACCGCTACTCTGATTTCTAAAGGTGATTTTTTGATTGATCAACGCCTGTTTATCATATCGATATTTATCCATTAAACGGATGTTTATGGGATAATCATCCTCACCGTCTTTAAAAGTAGAAACCTCTTTTCCGAACAATGAAGTTCTAAGCGCATCGCCTATTTGTCCGGTTGAAACATTCAAACGACGCGCTTTTTGTCGGTCGATAATGATAGGCAATTCCGGTTTTCCCTGCTCAACATCTAATTTCAATTCTTCAATCCCTAAAATATTTTTATTTTTGATAAATTGTTTGATATTTTCTGCGGTTGCCAATAATAGTTCGTAATCATCCCCCGCAACTTCGAGATTAATTGGAGCTCCGGCTGGCGGACCGTCGGCAGGTCTGTCAACAATGATGTCCACGCCAGGAATGTCCTTCAACAATTCCCTGATTTCAATTAAAACATCTTCAGTGTCAATGTTTCCACGTTCAATAAATTTAACAAAATCTACAGTTATCCGCGCTTTATTGGGTGTTGTTCCGCCATCTTGCCCACGATTTGGGTCGCTTGTGCCTTCACCAACTTGTCCGATTACCGAAGTAATTAAAACATTTTTTCCGTCAACCTCATATTTTTTTAAATGATTCTGAATTTTATCTTCAACTTCGACTGAAAGTTTATTGGTGACTTCTATATCGGTTCCAATAGGGTATTCCAAGTAAACATATACTTGTTTTGGCGGTGTTTCAGGGAAGAAAAGTACTTTTGGAGGGAATGCCATAAAAAGCATAACAGAAAAAATCAAGAGTCCAAATGTTCCTAAAAAGAAAATCCTTGGTCTTTTTCCTTTCAAAGCATATTGCAAAGAGTGTTCATAATAACTTTCTAATCTTGGCAAAAACTTGGTTTGAAACCATTCCGTGCCAGGGCTTAATAATTTTGTGTTGATAACCCTAAGCAATCCGGCTAGAACAAGTAATAATCCGGCAGCATTCAATCCTTTTATTCCTAAAATCAATCCGGCAATGATAAAAATAACCCCAAGAAAAAACAAAGCGGAACTAAAAATCACTATTTTTTTAAAATTAACCCCATCTTCCTTTATTTTCATATAAACCGACGTTAATACGGGGTTTATCACCAAGGCTACAAATAACGAAGACGTTAATACAATGATTAAGGTAATTGGCAAATACCGCATAAATTCCCCCATCATTCCAGGCCAAAATGCCAATGGCAAAAAGGCTGCCAGCGTTGTCGCCGTTGAAGCAATAATAGGAATGGCAACTTCCCCAACACCATATTTTGCGGCTTCAATTTTTGAATACCCTTCATCTAACAAGCGATATATATTTTCAACCACCACAATTCCGTTATCCACCAGCATTCCCAGGGCAATTACCAAAGAAAATAGGACCATGGTGTTTAAGGTGACCCCCAAAGCATTCAAAACAATGAATGACATAAACATGGACAATGGAATCGCAATCCCCACAAAAAGGGCATTTCTGATGCCCAAAAAGAAAAGCAACACAACCACCACCAAAATAATTCCCAGAATAATGCTGTTTTCCAAATCTGAAACCATGGTTTTTGTATCGTTGGTTTGATCGTTGGTTTTGGAAATGTTTAAATTGGAAGGAAAATAATTTTCTTTGGCTTTTGCAATAATGGCATCAATTTGGGTAGAAGCAATAATTAAATTTTCCCCTGCGCGTTTGGTAACATCAAGCATTACGACAGGTTGCGAAAATTCACGGGCATAGCTTTGTTTTTCCTGTTCTTTGAAGGTAACGGTTGCAATATCGCGCAGGTAAACGATTTCTTCGTTTTCCTGTTTTATAATAATGTCGGCGATTTCACTGGCCGATTTAAATTCCCCAATAACACGAACATTTCTGCGCAATCCATTTTCCAATAAATCACCGCCTGAAACCGTTATATTTTCATTTTGAATGGCTTGTGCAATATCATTAAAGCTAATTTTGGAAATTTCCATTTTGTATAAATCCACGCTAATTTCCATTTCCTTATCTTGAATACCGCGGATTTCAACGTTAGAAATTTCAGGGACTTTCTCAATTTCATCTTCTAGATATTCTCCATAATCTTTAAGTTCATCCATAGAAAAATCGCCCGATAAATTAATGTTCATAATCGGCATTAATTCAGCGAAGTTTAATTCTTTCACGTTGGGGTCTGCCGGCAAATCTTTTGGAAAATCTTTGTCGGATTTGGCGATATCAACTTTGTCTTTCACTTTTCGCAAAGCTTCCGTAGGGGTAACGCTAAAATCAAATTTTATTTTTATGGATGAGAATCCTTCGATGGAAGTGGAGGTAATTTCATCAACGCCGGATATTCCGTTTATTTCTTTTTCGAGCGGACGCGTAATTAATTTCTCAATATCAATCGCGGAGTTTCCTGGATAAGCGGTGGACACAAATATTTCCGGAACAACAATTTCAGGAAAAGCTTCCCTTGGCATGCTTTGATAAGAAAAAATTCCTGCCAAAAAAATCATTCCAATAATCACAAACACGGTCATTTTATTGTTAATGGACCAAGTTGAAAGTTTGAATTCTTTTAATACTTTACTCATTTTTGATACTTTTCTAGGTTTGTGGCAGAATTACTCTTTACTTATTTTAATTTGATCCCCTTCTTTTACAAATCTTGCGCCTGCATTTACCAAAGTGTCAGTTTGCTTCAAACCGGCACTCACATATACTTCTTGGTTGTATTCGTTAGCGACAGTAATTAAATTTTTAATCACCTTTTGCGTATTATTTTCAGAAACCACAGTAAAAACATAATCTTTTCCATTTTGGTCCTGCTGCACCAAAGAGGCAGGAATGATGATTCCCTTTGTTTCAAAATCCGCTATTTTAATATCAGCCAATAAATTGGGTTTGATACTTTGATCTTTATTGTTGATGTTAATCCTGATTTTAAAACTTCGGTTTGCCGGATTTATATAATTGCCGACTTGCGATATTTTTGAATCTATTTCTTTGTTTATTGAGGTAAAATGCACCACGGTTTCTGTGCCTTCTTTAATAACAGGCAAAAAGGTTTCCGTTACTTCGGCTTCCACATAAACATTGTCTAGATTCAACAATCTCACGGCTGGCATTTGCGGGCTGGTAAGTTCCCCCAATCTTGGGAAAATTTCATCCACAATTCCGCTAAAAGGCGCCGTAATTCTCATTTTTCTGGTTTGGGTTCTTAAAGATGATAAGTTATTTTCTAAACTTTCTTTTTGTGTTTTTGCCTGAAGATATTGCATTTCTGAGCCAATTTTTTGTTTCCAAAGTCGTTCTTGGCGTTCAAATGTTGTTTTTGCCAAACTCAATTGGGTGTTTAATTCGCTGATGCTGTTTTTTATGGAGGAATCATCCAGTTGAATCAGGAGTTGGCCCGCCTGCACTTTTTGTCCTTCTTTTACAAGAATTGAAGTTACTGTTCCGCCCAATTCCGGGCTTATTTCAATATTTTTGTTGGCTTTGGCAACACCTTGAATTTCAAGAAAGTGTTTGAAAACATCGTTTTTGACAGGAATTACTGTAATTGTTTGAAGGTTTTTATCCAAATCTAATTTTGAGAGTTCTTCTTCTACAGATTTTAGGGCGGTGTTTAAACTGTCAATTTTAGTGAGCAATATTGTTTTTTGGGTATTTAATTCTTCCAAGGAAGATTTTTTGGCCTCTTTGCCGCAAGAGATGGCAAGTGTGGCTACAATAATAAGAAGTGATATTTTTTTCATGGTTATGATTTTCTATTTGTTGATTGGTGTGTTGAGTGCGTTGTCTAAAGTTGCTTTGTTGGCGATGACATTAAGCATAGCCTGTAAATAATTTTGTTGCATCGAATACAATTGTCTTTGCGCTTCCAGCAAGTCAAAACTTGTTGAAATTCCTTCAAAAAATTTGATTTGTTGTTTGTATTCAATGCGTTCGGCCAACGATAAATTTTGTTTGGAAGTTTCGTATTCTTCAATGCTGAAATTATAATCTGTTTTTGCGGATTCCAATAAAAGATATAATTTTTGTTCAGTTTCTGTTAAGTTGGTTCTCGATTTTTCAAGTTCAATTTTAGCTTGTTGTGTTCTTGAACTTCGGGCCAAACTGCTAAATATTGGAATCTCTAAACTAACGCCCAACAAAGAAGAATCGAACCATTTCTTTTCTTTTTGCATAAAATCAAAATTTTGTCCGTAACCGGCATACCCAAAGTTCACAAAACTTTTTAAAGTGGGCAATGCCCTGCTTTGTTCAAGTTTTACTAACAATTCATCTGCTGTTTCCGTATTTTTTGCAATTTTAAAATCGATATGGTTTTCAATGTTTAAATCGGAGGAAAGCAATTCCAGATTGATATTTTCTTTGGCAAGATTTTCTAAAGTATCTGTTAATCGTACGGAAGCATTTATATCAAGTCCCAAGGTAATGTTCAACATTTTATAGGCAATGTTTTTTAGGTTTTTTGTTTTGGAAAGCTGACTTTTTACGGAAGACAAGGTAATTTTAAGTTGTTCAACATTTTCTTCTTCAATAAATCCATTTAAAAAAATCTGGTTGGTTTCTTCCAAGTTTTTTTCTAGTGTTTTTATGTTTTTTTCAATAATTAAGATACTTTCTTCACTCAAAAGCACATTTCCGTAGGCGTTGATAACCGCTTCTCTAATGCCAAGTTCTGTTTTTTCTTTGGCATTTTCTGAAATTTTTAAATATGTTTTTGCCGATTGCAATCCCACCAAATACGATCCGTCGAAAATAAGCTGATTTAAAGTTGCGGAGGCATTCATATTGTGTTTTGTGCCAAATGAAATTTCTTCAAACTCGCCTGGATTGCCTCCCAAAAATTCAGCAGGAAGTAAAGAAACCTGTTGCTTAATCCAGTTTTGATAGTCTATTTTCGCGCTTATTTCGGGCAAGCCAATGGTGGTGGTTTCCCATTTTTTCTTTTTTGCAATTTCCAAATCCCTTTCGGCATTTATGCTTGCATAACTGTTTTTTAAGGCGTAATCAATGGCTTGTTGCAATGATAAAGTAATGTTTTCCTGGGCATTTATTTGGATACTTAGCAATATTCCAATAAAGAGTATGATTCTTTTTTTCATTCTTAGTTCATGTTTTTTTCTAATTGTTCTTGTAAAACTTGTAACCCTTTTTTGGTTGCAATGGCTCTTGTATGGTATTCCAGCGCGTGAAATTCCTGTTGGTTCATCGTATTTTTATTATAGGTATGTAAACTTGAATCGTGAACACTAAGCATCAATGAAAAGTAAAATTTTGCCGAGAGTTCCATATTGATGTCTTTTCTGTAAAGCCCTTCTCGAATTCCTTTTACCAAGTTGTTTGTGATACATTCTTTATAAATAGAAAGTTCATTGGCAATAATTTTTTTATAAGTTTTGGGATAGTATTTTTCTAATTGATAAACCGGGGAATCATCAGAATTATTAAACATGTTTTTAAAATTTTTTTTTATTTCAAAATTTTCCTGAATCGCATTGTATCCAACGGCACAAATGGCCGTAATAGTTTTGTGCATATCGGCATGAAAATAAGAAACGGCTTCATCAACAAGCTCCACTTTATTTTTATAATACTTATAAATTGTTTTTTTAGAAATGCCTAAATCGTTGGCAATATCGTCCATTGTCACACTTTTAAATCCGTATTTCAAAAATATTTCTCCGGCCTTTTTTAAAATCGTTTCCTTCATAATAAATTCAACTTCTTTTTGTTGAGACGGCAAATGTACAAAAGGAAACTTTAAAAACAATAGAAGTTTCCAAAGTTTTTAATTTCAGAAAAAAATAATTTTTGTCATTTTTTTAATTAGCCTTGAATGATGTATTTTTACGGAAAATTTGTACCAAAATGGAGCGTATTGAAACTTATAAAGAAAATTTTATCAGTTATTTAAATAAAAATATTATCGTAAAAGAGCCTGCTAATTTATATGGGCCCATACATTATATTCTTCAAATTGGCGGAAAACGCCTGCGGCCGGTTTTAACTTTGATGACTTGCGACCTATTTAACGGAAATGTAAAACAAGCCTATGATGCTGCATTGGCCATAGAAATTTTTCACAATTTTACGTTGGTTCATGACGATATCATGGACAGTGCGCCAATAAGAAGGGGAAAGGAAACAGTCCATAAAAAATGGAATATCAATACTGGAATTTTGTCGGGAGACGCCATGATGATTGTGGCTTATCAATGTTTTGAAAATTATGAGCCAATTGTTTTTAAAAAGTTGTCGAAATTATTCAGCAAAACAGGTATAGAAGTATGTGAAGGACAACAATTGGATATTGATTTTGAGACCAGAGATGATGTTGCCATTGAAGAATATTTGCATATGATCACTTACAAAACTTCTGTATTGGTGGCGGCAGCCATGAAAATGGGTGCTATTATTGCGGAAGTTGATGCTGTTGAAGCTGAACTTATTTATGATTTCGGATTAAATATTGGAATTGCCTTTCAATTGCAGGACGATTATTTAGATACTTTTGGCGATGAGGCGCAATTTGGCAAACAAATAGGAGGGGATATTTCAGAAAATAAAAAGACATTTTTGTATTTGAAAGCCATTGAAGTTTGCGACATGAAGGATAAAGAAAAGTTGATGGCTTTATACAAATCAACTGCCAATAATGAGCATAAAATAAATGCAGTGACAAAAATCTTTGAAAATAATAACATCTCCGAAATCACAATTCAGGAAATTGAAAGTTATACAAATAAGGCTTTTGAAATTTTAGATAAATTATCGATCTCCGATGAGAAAAAGGCCGTTCTTAAAAATTTCGGGAACAGTTTAATGAAACGGACCATTTAATGTTACTTGCAAAAAATACTGAGGAATTATTACACACAATTGAAGGTGAAAATTTGTACGTGCACTTAATTGAGCAGCTAAACAAAGATTTTCAATTGGCAAATGTCTCAGGAAGTTTTGGCCTTAAAGCTACACCTGTTCAACTGAAAAAAGAATTATTTGCCGTTTTATTAAATTTAATTACAAACCAGTATGATGATTATTTAAACCTGTTGTACAGAATTGATGTGCCGGAAAGCGAACTGACAAAACTTAAGAACCATAATTTAACCACCAGTTTAGAGGAAATAACCTTTTTGGTTTTAAAAAGAGAATATCAAAAAGTATGGTTTAAACATAATTTTGATAAAATTTAAATCGGTTTTAAGCAGCGTAAAATCTAAAAAACAAAAGGTTATGTGAGATTTATTAAATTTTCAAAAATTGTTTAAATTTATTGTGCATAAACGAAAATAGTGGTAATATTGCAAACCAGTTTTAGGTCCCATAGCTCAGCTGGTTAGAGTACCTGACTCATAATCAGGGTGTCCTTGGTTCGAGCCCAAGTGGGACCACAGAAGAGAGAAGATTTACATTTATTGTAGGTCTTTTTTTTTGAAATAAAAACAGGCGAGAAGTTTATCCCGAGTTGGCCTGTCCGTTAGGCAGGCGAAGTCGAGGGAAACCCAAGTGGAACCACTTCAAACCCTTTATTGTCCGTTGATTATTTGGTTTTATTTAATAAAGTTGACTGAATGAACATAAGTGGATTGATTAGAAGCGACTATTGTTGAAATTGTTCCATTGGTAATATTATATGAAAATATTCCAGCTTTGGTACAATAAAGAATTTCATTAGAATCTTCTTTCCACGACACATCATAGGAATAAATATTATTGATTATTTCGTTTGATTTGTTCTCAATATTATATAGCGTTAGAAAATTTTGCCAATTGTTACCGTTATCGGATAAGTCAGAACTAAAGTAACTAATCATACCTCCATCAGTTGAAAATTTTGGATTTGTTGCAACAACTTCTTCAGCCGTTATTCTTCTTAATTGTTCAGAAACAACATCAAATATAAAGATTGCTTGATATTGCTCATAAACTACCACTTTACTATCTGGAGACCATTCTGCATAGCTAGGAGATGCAAATTGGTCAAACATTTCAACATCTTGAAAACTTTGTTGCGATAGAGAAAATATTTTAAAATTTCCTGTTGCTGTAGGACCAGAATCACCTGGTTGAACAATTGGAATACCGTTTCTTATTAGAATTGAACTACCATCTGGCGACCATTTTGGAAATCTAAAATCCCCTTCTAAATTCACGGTAAGATTTTCTATGGCTCCACTTGCTAAATTCAAAAGGAAAATATCTTCATAATTAGAGAATGCCAAGTACTCATAATTTGGAGAAACATTAAAACTATTAATTTGGACGTTCGGTAAACTTGCTATGATGTAAGTTTGATGGTTGGTTGGATTAAATGCTATAATATCGTATCCGTCTTTGTAAACTACCTTCGAATTAACTATTTGATATTGGATTGTTCCATTTGATGTTATAATTGGCGTTGTTTGATTACCATTGCTGATTAATAATTTGGAGTCTCCAGAATAATCATCATAAAC
>DAIQBF010000035.1:5524-18215 GCA_036781305.1 Lutibacter sp. | reverse complement strand
TAAAAATTTTAATATAACAAAATGAAGTTTACTATTTTGACAATTCTTATTTTGGAAAATTAGTTACTCGTTTTGTTTCTGATACGTAAACAATTGCTCAATTTTTTGGACAAGGATTGTTTATTATTATAAGTGATTTGTTGAAAATGTTTGTGGTGGCAATTGTTATGTTATGGATGAATTGGAGAATGGCACTGATTGCTTTTATTGTACTTCCAGTTTTGATATATGCCACAAAACTATTTCAAATTGCCATAAAATCGGCTTTTCAGGAAGTAAGAATACAAGTGGCAAATTTAAATGGTTTTGTGCAGGAGCGTGTAACAGGAATGAAAATTGTGCAGTTGTTCAATCATGAAAAAATTGAATATGAAAAATTCGTTAAAATTAATGACAAGCATAAAAAAGCAAATATTAGAACAGTTTGGTATTATTCTATTTTCTTTCCAATCGCCGAAATTTTATCATCAATAGCGGTAGGGTTGCTGGTTTGGTATGGCGGGCTGGATATTGTAAATTCCGGAACTACGGAAATTGGTCAAATTATCGCATTTATTATGATGTCCCAAATGTTGTTTAGGCCACTAAATCAGATTGCCGATAAATTTAATACGCTGCAAATGGGAATGGTTGCCGGCGATCGGGTTTTTGAAATATTGGACACAAAAGATCAAATTGCCAAAACGGGGGATGTGGAAGCCGTGAATTTTAGTGGTGATATAGAATTTAGGAATGTGCGGTTTAGTTATAATAAAGGGGAAGAAGTTTTAAAAGGAATTTTATTCAAAGTAAATGCCGGCGAAACAGTGGCGATTGTTGGGGCAACAGGTGCCGGAAAATCAACTATTATTAATTTGGTAAATCGTTTTTATGAAATTGATGAAGGCGAAATTTGCATCGACAATGTAAATATTTTGCAATATACATTGGCTTCTTTAAGAAATCAGATAGCAGTTGTTTTACAGGATGTTTTTTTATTCTCAGATTCAATTTATAACAACATTACCTTGGGTGATGATTCAATCGCGTTGGAAGAGGTTATCCATGCCGCCAAAGAAATTGGCATTCACGAGTTTATTATGAGTTTGCCAAATAACTACCATTACAATGTAAAAGAACGAGGCGGAATGTTATCAACCGGGCAGCGCCAGTTAATTGCATTTTTGCGTGCCTATGTAAGCAAACCCAGCATATTAATATTGGATGAAGCCACCTCATCCATAGATTCCTATTCAGAAAGATTGATACAACAGGCGACAGATAAGATTACGCGACACCAAACCTCGATAATAATTGCGCACAGGCTAACAACCGTAAAAAAAGCCGACAGAATTATTGTCATGGATAAAGGTAAAATTGTGGAACAGGGTTCTCACTTAGAATTGCTGGAAAAAAACGGGTATTATAAAACGCTTTATGATATGCAGTTTGCCAATGAAGTAGCTTAGTTGTTTATTTGTTTAACTGTTTAACTGTTTAACTGTTTAACTGTTTAATCGTTTATTCGTTAATTATTTAATTTTGCTTAAAACTTAAAACTTAAAACTTAAAACTTGAAACTTAAAACTTAAAACTTAAAACTAGTTCAAATCATACCTAATCATTTCAACAAGTTCCTGTGTGTTATTGTACAATACAAACTCACCATCTTTTATATAGGATATTTTTCCCGTTTCTTCTGAAACAATCAAACAAAGGGCATCTGTTTTTTCGGTAATTCCTACGGCGGCCCTATGACGTAGCCCAAATCGGGACGGTAAATTTTTCGTAGAAAGCGGTAATACGACCCTGGTGGCAATAATAAAGTTATCTTTTATAATTACGGCACCATCATGTAAAGGACTGTTTTTGTAAAAAATACTTTCCAATATGGGTTGATTTACTTCTGAGTACATTTTATCACCGGTGTATTTTACAAAATCTAAGTTGTGAGTTCGTTCCAAAACCAATAAGGCACCTATTTTTGAGGCCGACATTGCTTCACAGGTTTTAACGATGGTTTCAACATCCATGGTAATGTATATCTCACTTTTTAGAAAGCTGATTTGCTTTAAAAAATTTCGTTTGTTTGTGAAATTTGTGGAACCCAACATCAATAAAAATTTTCTGACTTCAGGCTGAAAAACAATAAGTATGGCGATGGCGCCCAAACTGATCAGTGTGCCTAACAATCCGCTAAGCATTTCCATTTGAAGCGCTTGGGTTATTTTCCAAATAATGACCACAAGCCCAATTCCAATAAAAATATTGATGGCAACACTTCCTTTTAAAAGTTTATACACATAGTAAAGCAGCGTAGCCACCAAAACGATGTCCAAAAAATCAAGAAAATCAAAGTTTAAGAAATCGAGCATTCAATTTGTTTTTGTAAAAATAGGAAAAAAAGATGGCTTGTTAAACAGTTAATTGAATCATGATTCTAAATTTTATTTTCGTTGAAAATAAATTCGTTTTTGTTTATTAAAATGTTTTCATTGGAGAGATTTCGAATAATTGTTCTGTAAAATAAATAATCCTGATATAGAATGTTTTGGTTAAAGTTTAGATGTAACATAGATTCTTTTCCTTCTGAAGACAATTCAATTAACGAAATTAACGTATCCTTAAAATTGGATTTTTCAGTTTTTACATCATTTATCCAGATACTATTTTTAGAGAATACCAGATTTATATTCTTATAATTTTTATAATTGGTGTTGTCTTTCATTAAGTTTTTAGGCAATACTTCGATTGTTTTATAAGTGACGCCATCAAAATCTAGAAATGAAAGCCGCTTGGAAATTGTGTCGTAATAGCTAAAATACTCGTGCATTCCTTTTTCTTAATGCTTGGAATTTGCGTGCTTGTCCTGAAGCGTAGTAATCGCTGGAATAATCGCTTTTAAAGGCAAGCGTTTGTCAATATTATAAATCCAATGTGTTGTGCTGATGGTGTTTTTTCTGTTAACCACTGCAATTGTATCGTTATTTTTAACTTCAAAAAACAGCCAAACCTGTGAATGATTTTGCAGTTCCTGAATTCCTTTTTCAGCCAAAGTGGGAATTTTTACTTCTTTTTTGGCGCAGCTTAAAATTAAAAAAGATAGAAGTATAAAAACAAATTTATTCATTGGCTTTGTTTAACAATTCAACAATTTTTACCGCTTCAACGGCTTCTTTTACGTCGTGAACCCGCAATATTGACGCGCCATTAAGCAATGCGACGGTATTTGCCGCAGTTGTTGCATTCAGAGCCAATTCCGCATTGATATTTAATGGTTTGTAAAGCATTCCTTTTCTTGATAGACCAACAAGAGTTGAAACTTCTAAATTTTTGAACAGTTCTAAATGTTTTAATAATTGATAATTGTGTTTTATGGTTTTGCCAAAACCAAAGCCCACATCGGTGATAATGTCGTTTACGCCGAGTTCATGCAATTCGGCAATTTTTTTTGAAAAATAGTAAAGCAAATCGGTGACAACATTTACGTAAGTCGGATTTTGTTGCATATTTTGGGGCGTGCCTTTCATATGCATCATAATGTAAGGAACCTGCAGTTTTGCGACAGTTGAAAACATATTTGTGTCCATTTCACCGGCGGCAATATCATTGACAATACACGCGCCGTGATGAATGCATTGTTCTGCAACCTGGCTTCTGAAGGTATCTGCAGAAATTAAAATGGATGGAAATTCACTGATTAAAAGCTTAATCACAGGTAAAATTCTGTTTAATTCTTCTTCTTCTGAAATGTGTTTCGCGCTGGGACGCGAAGAGTACGCGCCAACATCGATAAAAGTCGCGCCTTCACGCAGCATTTTTTCAACCTGATTGACAATTGCATTCGAATTGCCGTATTTTCCGCCATCAAAAAAAGAATCAGGCGTGCAATTTAAAATCCCCATTACTTTTGGTGTTGATAAGTCGATTAATGTTCCCTTGCAATTAATACTTATCATTATTTCACCACTTTATTAATTATTTTGGTCATTTCAGGCACTTTATAATTGAGCATTTGAGCAATTAAATCCTCGACAGACTCGCTGATAATCAACATTTCTTTGTTCGATTGTTTCAGGTAACCTTCTGTAACCATCACATCGAGCTGCAAAATTAAATGATTGAAAAATCCGTTGGTATTTAAAATGCCGACAGGCTTGGTTTCAATGCCAAGTTGCCCTAAGGTCAATGCTTCAAAAATTTCATCTAAAGTGCCAAAACCGCCCGGTAACGCAATATAGCCGTCCACCAATTTGCTGATTTTCATTTTGCGTTTGCTCATGGTTTTGGTGACAATCATTTCGGTAATATTGGTGTGGGCAACTTCCTCGTGGCGCAACAATCCTGGAATAACGCCAATGACTTGGCCGTTTTTTTCAATCATGGTGTCGGCTATAATTCCCATCATGCCAATTTTTCCGCCTCCATAAACGAGTCCGATATTTTTTTCGATAAAACAATTGCCAAGCTTGATGGCTTCATTTCTGTAAACTTCATTAAACCCGATACTTGAACCGCAAAAAACAGCAACTTTCTTCATTTTTTAAATATGATTTTTTAATTCCTTAAATTTGTTCGAAATTTACGGAAATAATTAAAGGAATATGCAACAAACGTCAAAACAATATGATGCGGTTATTGAAAAATGTCGTTCATTATATATCAATAAGTTGAAAGATTATGGATGTGCTTGGCGGATATTGCGATTGCCATCGTTGACCGATCAAATTTTTATCAAGGCGCAGCGCATTCGTCAGCTTCAGGAAAATATGACGAGAAAAGTGGAGGAGGGGGAAGTTTCTGAGTTTATGGGGATTGTCAATTATTCGGTAATGGCTTTAGTCCAATTGGAAAAGGGCATAGCAGAACAACCTGATTTGTCGGCTGAAGAAGCCATAGAATTATACGACAAACATGTGGCCATCACCAAAAGTTTAATGGAAAACAAAAATCACGATTACGGCGAGGCTTGGCGTGATATGCGCGTAAGTTCGCTTACCGATTTAATCCTCCAAAAACTATTGCGCGTAAAACAAATTGAAGACAACAAAGGGAAAACCATTGTTTCTGAAGGGATTGACGCCAATTACCAAGACATGATAAACTATGCTGTTTTTGCTTTAATTCACCTAAATGAATCTTAATAACATGAAAATTTTAACCGCTATTTGTAGAATAATTGTTTCTTTTACCTTCATTTTTTCAGGCTTTGTGAAATTGGTGGACCCTTTGGGATCTTCTTATAAATTTCAGGAATATTTTAGTTCGGATGTGTTAAATCTCGAATTTTTGATTCCTTATGCTTTGCCATTTTCCATTATTTTAATATTGGCTGAATTAATGCTGGGGGTTATGTTATTGTTGGGCTATTTGCCAAAATTTACGATATGGAGTTTGTTGGTAATGATACTCATATTTTTGTTTTTAACCTGGTATTCAGCGCATTACAATAAAGTACTTGATTGCGGTTGTTTTGGGGATGCCGTGAAATTAACGCCGTGGGCAACTTTTTATAAAAATGTAGCACTGTTGGTTTTTATCTTGGTGTTGCTCTTCACAACAAAATATATTCGTCCGCTCATAAACTTTTCTTTTGCAAAATGGGCGAGCTTTTTATTTTTTGTAGTCTTTCTTTACATAACTTATCATGTATTGGTGCATTTGCCAATCATCGACTTTAGACCTTACGCCATAGGTAAAAATATTCCTGAAGGTATGAAACAGACTGGGTCAGAATTGCCGCCGATTCACGATTTTTATTTGGAGAACAGTGATGGTTTAAATGTAACGGATGAGGTTTTAAAGGAAGATAAAATGATGCTTGTTGTGGCGTATAATTTAGATAAAAGTGACAGACAGGGTTTTTCTAAAATAAAGGAAGTTACTGATATGGCCAGCAAAAGTGGTTATAAAATTTATGCATTAACAGCTTCGCTAGAAGAGGAATTTTTGGACATAAAAGACGAATTTAACTTGAATTTTGAGATGTTGTTTTGTGATGAAACCACATTAAAAACAATAATTAGGGCAAATCCAGGAATTGTAACCTTGCAAAAAGGAACAGTTACTGGTAAATGGAATTGGATTGATGCGGAAAAAGTAATTAAGAATTTAAAATAATCTATCAGATTTCAATTAGCAACTTATAAAAACAGCTAAAAATACTTTAAATTTTTAGCTGTTTTTTTATGTCTTTTTTTAGCCACTTTATTTAAGGTTTCCCCCCACTTCGTAAGTTTAAAAGTCCATTTTTTCTTTTGTAATTCTATAAATAAAGGCTAACCCACCAAAAAATTAGGGAATAAAAATTACACAATCCAATTTGAAAACCATCAACCCCTAAAAAAACAGAGTATGATTGTCAAAAAACTATAATATATATTGCGTAGCCTTTAAAAAAATATGGTATAAATACAAATATTCATAAAAATTATAGTTGAACCCCATTAAAATTTGGGGGTAAAAAAATATAAGTATATTTTTGGCAAGAGATTAATCAAGAAAATCACTTTATTATGAAGAAAATTGAAGCAATTATCAGAAAATCAAAATTTGATGAGGTAAAAGAAGCCCTGCATCAAATTGAAGTTAACTTTTTTAGCTACTGGGATGTCACGGGAGTTGGAAATGAAAAGGAAGGGCATGTGTATAGAGGCGTGAGCTATAGCACATCCGATATACAGCGCAGGTTTTTATCCATTGTTGTTTCTGATCCGTTTTTAGAAAGAACTGTTGCTGCAATCCTAAAAGCTGCTTTTACGGGTATTGTAGGTGACGGTAAAATATTTGTTTCGGATGTGGAAGAGGCATATAGAATAAGAACCAGAGAGGCGGGCTCCGACTCATTAAAATAATAAACTACTAATTCTTACATTATGGATAACACACTATTTACAGTTAACAATGTTTGGATGATGATTTGCACCGCGCTCGTATTTTTGATGCATTTGGGATTTTCATTGCTGGAAATTGGACTAACGAGACAAAAAAACACCATCAATATTTTATTTAAAAACGTATTTATTCTTTCAATAGGAATTGTATTATATGCGTTGGTCGGATTTAATTTAATGTATCCGGGCACATTTATCAACGGTATTTTACCTGATTATTTTATCAATTTATTTGGGCTGGCTATGCCTGAAAACGGCTTAACTTCTGATTACAATGTTGGTTATACGTATTGGACCGACTTCCTGTTTCAGGGAATGTTTGCCGCCACTGCCGCAACCATCGTTTCTGGGGCGGTTGCTGAACGCGTAAAATTGGGTTCATTTATGTTTTTTACCATTTTTTATGTCGGACTTGTTTATCCAATTACTGGATCCTGGAAATGGGGCGGCGGATGGTTAGATGATCTTGGATTTTATGATTTTGCAGGCTCAACATTGGTGCATTCTGTTGGTGGCTGGGCTGCATTGATTGCTGTTTGGCTATTGGGCGCAAGAATTGGGAAATTTAAAAAAGATGGCACTATTGGGGCAATTCCTGGACATAATATTCCTTTGGCAACTGCAGGGGTGTTTATTTTATGGTTGGGCTGGTTTGGGTTTAACGGCGGATCAGTGCTTTCAGCCGATCCTGGTAAAACATCTTTGGTTTTGGTGACTACCTGTTTGGCAGCGGCATCTGGCGGTTTGGCAGCGTTTTTAGTGTCTTTACTGAGACACAAGCAATTTGATTTGTCCATGTTCTTAAATGGTTTGCTTGGCGGTTTGGTTGGGATTACAGCTGGAGCCGATTTGATGAGTGTTTCTGATGCAATTATTATTGGAAGTATTGCAGGAACCCTAATTGTTTTAGGTGTTGGATTTATTGATAGATTAAAACTTGATGATCCTGTTGGGGCTATTGCTGTGCATTTAATATGCGGAATTTGGGGAACATTGGCTGTGGGAATTTTTGGAGAATTGGCAGGTTGGGCGCAGTTGGGCAAGCAATCCATAGGTATTGTTGCAATAGGCATATTTTGTGTCACATTTGCTTTTATCATACTAATTATTTTAAAGAAAACAGTTGGTATAAGAGTTTCTGAGGAAGAAGAACAAGAAGGATTGGATATTCACGAACACGGAATGGATGCTTACCCCGATTTTCGTTTAAACCAACATTAATAGGTTTGAACATGATTGGCCTATTGTTTTAGGCCACCTATTTCCCCTATAATTTTTTGAATTTTTGTTTGGGTGATATTTCACGCAACAGGAAAAATATTGCCAAAAATTAGTGCTAACAATTAAACAATTCTATTATGAAAACAATTAAAAGAATATCATTATTAATGGTTTCCATATGTTCATTAAGCAACGTACATGCGCAAGATGTGCCAAAAAACAAATTTGATGTGGGTGTTGATTTTGCCAGCCGATATGTGTGGAGAGGGCTCGAATTTTCCGATTCGCCGGCTGTACAGCCTTATGCCGAATTGACCTTAGGCAATTTTACGCTTGGTGCCTGGGCTTCTTATGAAACTGGTGGGCAAGTGGTTGGACAAGAATTTGATTTGTACGCAAGTTATGCTTTCGGTCCGGTTTCATTCGGATTTATTGATTATGCATTTCCTATAGACGGAGCTTCAGATGGGTATTTTAAAATAAAAAATCACGTTGGTGAAGCAACATTAAGTTTTGATGGGGTAGAAAAATTTCCATTAACTTTTATGCTAGGAGTTAATGTTTATAATGATGATAATAATTCAATTTATACCGAATTGGGTTATCCTTTCAAAGTTGGAGAATCTGAATTGAAGGCTTTTGTTGGGGCAGGAAATGAAATATATACCACAAAAGGGGAATATAAAGTTTCTAACTTCGGACTTTCTGTTGCGAGAGCCATTAAAATTACCGACTCATTTAGTTTAGGCGTATCTGCATCCGCGATATTTAATCCGGATTCAGATGATGCTTACTTGGTGTTTGTGGTTTCTTTATAAGAATAGTTATTGGTTAATTATTATATTTGGTTTAACCTGTTCAGTTGTTACAAAAACTGGACAGGTTTTTTTATACGTTATTTATAAGCTTTTACACCAACAGGAATGGCAACAGGTAAATAATTTTCTTTGGGTGGAATTGGACATGAAAAGGTGTGGTTATAAGCGCAGTATGGGTTATATGCTTTATTAAAATCGATGCGTATTTTTTTACTATCTCCCTTTGGAATCTCTAAATCCATAAAACGTCCGCCTCCATAAGTCGTAGTGCCGTTTGTGGCATCATTAAAAGGTAAAAATAAATAATCTTTGTATTCAAAATCTGACATCAATTGCTGGCTTTGATAAACGCTCAATTGCATTTTTTTTCCATTCAACGTAAAATGTGCAATTCCATATTTTCTATACAATGGCAAACGTTCGGTAGTTGTTGGCATTTCAAATACGGATGTGTTTGGTGTTAATTCAAAATCGGCTTCTATATTGTAATTTTCGTCAATATCAAAAAACGCCAAAGTTTTGAATGTTTTCAGGTCTTCTTCAGTTAAGGGAGATTTTGTAGCATCGGCAAATTCTCTGTTTAAATCATATTGAAATAGCCTAATTTCATCTTCATAAGATATATTTTTTTTCGCGCAGCCAAAAAAAATAATGGCGGTAAGAATACCTAGGAAATATTTCATTTTAAAAAATTTATGTTCAAAAATACGGAATATTAAACAGAAATTAAAAACCTTAATTGATGCAAATTTTTGTAATTTTGAAAAATGCCTGATGCATCGTGGAAAACTAGTAATTTTCATAGGTTGAATCCGACTTAGCGTCGGCTTTTTTAGTTTTGAAATGTGGGTAAAAGGACTTGGTTTTTTATCCGAAAGTAGCTTTACCTGAAATTTGAATTATGGATTAAAAGTGCGTTAGGGATTGCAGTGAAAAGCCCACAGTCGCGCTTTTGGGCGCGCGAGGACTTGCAGCGGAAAGCCCGACCCTCGCCTTTTCGGCGGGGGAAACGCCCACCGAAAAGGCGGGCAGGCTCCCCGAAATGGCTGGCAGCGCCAAATTTTAAGATTATTTTTACCGCTTTTATAAAATTATTAAGATAAAAAATGTTAAGAAGAACATTTAACAGTTACCGGGATTCGTTTGGCGGTCTGTCGAAAGAAGTTTGGTGGCTCGCGTTGATCACCTTTATAAATAGGGCAGGAACGATGGTTTTGCCGTTTTTGTCATTGTATTTAACCGAAGAAATGCACTTAGATTTGTCGCATGTAGGATGGATTATGACTTGCTTTGGCTTGGGGTCTTTGTTGGGTTCCTGGATGGGCGGAAAACTTTCCGATAAAATCGGTTTTTATAAAGTGATGGTTTTCAGCCTGTTTATATCGGGTATTTCGTTTATTGCCTTACAATTTGTACACACATTTATGGGTTTTGCCATTGGCATATTTATCACTATGACTTTTGCCGACGCTTTTAGGCCGGCCATGTTTGTGAGCCTAAAAGCCTATAGCAAACCTCAAAACCAAACAAGATCATTGACGTTGATTCGTTTGGCCATTAATTTGGGTTTTTCTTTCGGGCCATTTTTAGGGGGATTAATTATTGCCGCCATAAGCTATTCCGGACTTTTTTGGGTTGATGGCATTACCTGTATTGCGGCTATTGTGGTGATGCGGATTGTTTTGAAAGAAAAAAAGGTTCATGTCGATAAATCAAAAGTAATTTTTGAAAAGGAAAACATAATAACTTCAGTTTACAAGGACAAACCGTATTGGCTATTTTTAATTATTATTTTTTTAATGGCCTTTATCTTTTTACAATTATTTACCACAATGCCTTTGTTTTATAAAGAAGTTCACAAGATGACAGAAGTTCAGATTGGTTTAATAATGTCTATGAACGGATTTTTAATTTTTTTACTGGAAATGCCTTTGATTCATTATATAGAAAAAAAATTGCTGGACAGAATGAAAATAATTACGTGGAGTTTGGCATTATTGGCAATGAGTTATGTGATTTTAAATACAACATCTTGGGGCGGTATTTTAATTGTAGGGATGCTTTTAATTACTTTAGGCGAAATGCTGGCATTTCCTTTTACCAATAATTTTGCGATGAATAGAGCACCATCAGGTAATGAAGGCCGCTATTTGGCTTTGTATTCCATGGCTTTTTCTTTTGCACATATTTTTAGCGCAAAAACCGGAATGGAAGTCATTGACAAGTTTGGATTTATGGCCAACTGGTTTTTAATGGGCGGATTGGGTTTGTTGGCAGTTGTGCTGATGATTTGGTTACGAAAAATATTAGCTACAGAAAGAGAAATAACAATGAATAATTAAGAATTAAAAGAAGCGTTCAACTTTCCAACTTTTGGCTTTCCGACTTCGGACTTTGGATTTCGGACTTCGGTCTTCGGATTTTCAACTTTCCAACTTTTGGCTTTTGGCTTTCCGACTTCGGACTTCGGACTTTAACCTTTAGCTTTTTTAATCACTTCCAAAACATTTTTAGCGTCTTCTGCAGCATTTACTTCGGCATTTTTATAAATGATTTTTCTATTTTTGTCCAGTACAAAAGTCCACCTTGAAGCGGTAACTCCTCTTACCAATAAAAAATTCTCACCGTTAATTTCTCGTGTGATGGAACCTCCTTCTTTTGTTGGAACGCCAAACGATTTAGAAATAACGCCTTCACTGTCGGAAATTAAAGGAAAATTTAATTGGTCAGCTTCTTTAAAATATTTTAAATTTTTCACCTCGTCGCCGCTAATTCCAACAATGGTTGCACCCATTTTATCAAAAGAGGCTTTGTCATCGCGGTAGGCGCAAGCTTGCGCGGTGCAGCCGCCAGTCATGGCAGCCGGATAAAAATAAACCACCAAAAAATCGGTTTTTACGTTGGAGGAATTCCAAACGTTTCCGTTGTCGTCCAATCCTGAAAATTCAGAAACTTTATCTCCAATTTTTAATTCATTTGCGTTTTGTGCCATCACTGAAATTGTTAGTGTTAATAAAGCGATTATGCTTGTGAGTTTTTTCATTTGCTATGTTTTATACAAAATTACCAAAATCAACTTTAAAATTGTTGTTTTGCAAATTGTTTTAACGTTTTTTTATGGATGGGATGGGTTTTTAAATAGTTGACCTGTTTAATTTTCATAGCCCACGGTTTAAACCGTGGGCTATGAATGAAAATAGCGTTTAGGAATGGTTTTAACCATTTTATTAAATTTTAACCAGACAATAATAATTAATTATGTCTATTCTTTATTTTTCATCTCCAAAACCATACAGCTTTAAAAAGTTATTATATTCTTCTTGAAATGTTTTTTTATGATGATGATTTTTTTGGTTTTGTATGTATAGAAAAACCCTTTCCAGTACCGATTCAGATACAGAATAAGCCGCATAACCCGTTTGCCACGCAAATTTTTCGGATATCAAATTGCTTTGATTGATAAAATGTGAGCTGCTGCCTTTGATTTGTTTGATAACTTCTGAAATAGATTTTTGAGGATTTAACAAAAACAAACAATGGATATGATCTGGCATTCCGTTGATAATGCGAACAGGGCAACCTATTTTACGTAATTGTTCACCCATAAAATCATAGATTTTTGATTCGACATTTTTTGTAATAAATGGGGTTCGTTCTTTGGTGGCCCAAATGGCGTGTATCCATATTTTGTTAAACGAATGCGACATAATTTAATGTTTTATCATCATTGCATTTAAACCGTTAAAACGGTTTGTTGATCCAAAATTCAATTTATATGGC
>DAIQBF010000035.1:0-5424 GCA_036781305.1 Lutibacter sp. | reverse complement strand
GGTTAAAACCGTGGGCTATGTGTTTTGTTAAACGAATGCGACATAATTTAATGTTTTATCATCATTGTATTTAAACCGTTAAAACGGTTTGTTGATCCAAAATTCAATTTATATGGCCCAATGGTTAAAACCGTGGGCTATGTGTTTTGTTAAACGAATGCGACATAATTTAATGTTTTATCATCATTGTATTTAAACCGTTAAAACGGTTTGTTGATCCAAAATTCAATTTATATGGCCCAATGGTTAAAACCGTGGGCCATGGTTTTGTTAAACGAATGCGACATAATTTAATGTTTTATCATCATTGCATTTAAACCGTTAAAACGGTTTGTTGATCCAAAATTCAATTTATATGGCTCAACGGTTAAAACCGTGGGCTAATCCACCACGCTATCAATCAGCACATTTAAAATTTCGATGGCGGCTTTTGATATTTTTGTTCCTGGGCCAAAAACGCCCACAACACCGGCATCAAATAAATATTGATAATCCTGTGCCGGAATTACACCACCTGCAATGACCATAATGTCTTCTCGTCCGTAGGCTTTTAATTCTGAAATTACTTGAGGCACCAAGGTTTTGTGTCCTGCTGCGAGGGATGATATTCCCAAAACGTGCACATCATTTTCAATGGCTTGTTTTACAGCCTCTTTTGGTGTTTGAAACAGCGGACCAATGTCCACGTCAAAACCCAAATCGGCATAACCTGTAGAAACTACTTTCGCGCCGCGATCGTGACCATCTTGTCCTAATTTTGCTATCATAATTCTAGGACGTCTTCCTTCTAATTCAGCGAATTTGTTGGCCAACTCCTTGGCTTTTTCAAAATCTGGATCGTTTTTTATTTCATTGCTGTACACACCGGAAATGGATTTAATGGTTGCTTTATATCTTCCGTAAACTTTTTCCAAGGCATCGGAAATCTCCCCTAAAGTAGCTCTTTTTTCAGCAGCAATAATCGCCAATTCCAATAAATTCCCTTCTTGGGTTTTGGCGCACTCGGTTAAATTTTGGAGGGATTTGTTTACTTCTTCTGTATTTCTTGCTGCTTTTAATTCATTTAACCGCGAAATCTGGGATTTTCTTACGGCATCATTGTCCACTTCCAAAATCTGAATTGGATCTTCTTCCTCTAAAATATAACTATTGACACCGACAATAATATCGCGTGTGCTGTCAATTCTGGCTTGTTTTTTTGCGGAAGCTTCTTCAATGCGCAATTTGGGGATTCCTTGTTCAATGGCTTTGGTCATTCCGCCCAGTTCGGCAACCTCCTGCAACAATTCCCAAGCTTTATTTACCATTTCTTCGGTTCTTTTTTCAACAAAATCGGAACCTGCCCAAGGATCGACAGTTTTGGTAATTTTTGTTTCCTCCTGAATATAAATTTGGGTATTACGTGCAATTCTCGCTGAGAAATCGGTTGGCAAGGCGATGGCTTCATCAAGCGCATTGGTATGCAAACTTTGCGTGCCGCCAAAAGCTGCTGCCATGGCTTCAATGGCGGTTCGTGCCACATTGTTAAACGGATCCTGTTCTGTTAAACTCCAGCCGCTTGTTTGGCAATGGGTGCGCAATACCAATGATTTTGGATTTTTAGGGTTGAATTGTTTTACCATTTTTGCCCACAACATACGTGCGGCTCTCATTTTGGCAATTTCACCGAAATGATCCATGCCAATAGCCCAGAAAAAGGATAAACGAGGCGCAAAAGAATCGATATCCATTCCTGCTGCAATCCCTGTTTTGATATATTCCAATCCGTCGGCCAAGGTATAGGCCAATTCAATTTCTGGGGTCGCTCCGGCTTCCTGCATATGATAGCCGGAAATGGAAATTGAATTAAATTTTGGCATATTTTTACTGGCATATTCAAAAATGTCAGCTACGATTTTCATAGATGGTGTTGGCGGATAGATATACGTATTGCGCACCATAAATTCTTTTAAAATATCATTTTGAATCGTTCCTTCCAGTAATTTATCGGCAACTCCTTGTTCTCTGGCAGCCACAATATAAAACGCCAAAATGGGCAAAACGGCACCGTTCATGGTCATGGAAACCGACATTTGGTCTAATGGAATTTGGTCGAAAAGCATTTTCATATCTTCAACCGAATCAATGGCCACACCAGCTTTGCCAACATCTCCTTGCACACGTTCATGGTCTGAATCATAACCGCGATGCGTTGCCAAGTCAAAAGCAACGGACAAGCCTTTTTGGCCAGCCGCCAAATTTCTTCGATAAAATGCATTGCTCTCTTCTGCAGTGGAGAATCCGGCATATTGACGAATGGTCCAGGGCTGGCGAACAAACATGGTTGAATAAGGCCCTCTTAAATAAGGCGCAATTCCGGCAACATAATTTTCATGGTCAAAATAGGAATCTTTCTCAGTTTGACTGACAACTTTTAGTTGTGTAAAATCTTTACGCTTCATTTTTCAGTCTTTTTTGTTCTAATTTTTCAGCCAATCTTATAGGGATTATAGGAATTATCAGGGTTTTTTGTGGATTTCTTGCAAGAAAAGGATTTCCTTGCAGGTTGTGTTTCATTTTATCTTGTTCATTTGGATATTTGTTGGTTCCCAATAAAACCAATTCGCCAGCATCAAATTGCGCTTGCTCCTTTTGTGCATTTTCCTTGATTTTCCGCTGAATAATGCCTTCTTTTAATTGGATTAAAAATCCGCCTTTTTTTTCAATATCTTTAAAAATATCCAAAGCTTTTTCTGCGATATGCTTGGTAATGGATTCAATATAATAGGAATCTGAGGCAAAGTGTTGCGCTTGTTTAAAACCGCTTTCTTCCTTTAAAATGAGCAATTGGTTTCTTGCTATTCGGTCGCCAAAATTATTGGAATCGTGAAAAACAGCATCATAAGCACAATTTGAAATGGTGTTTGCGCCTCCTAAAATGGCACTCATACTTTCGGTGGTGGTGCGCAGCAAATTTACGTTATAATCGTAAATGGTTTTGTTTCGCAAACTTGGCGCGGCAAAAATTTGGGCGTTGGCACTGGTATTGTATGCCGAAAGCATTAAATTATAAACATATTTAAAGCTCCTTATTTTTGAAATTTCGAAAAAATAATTGTTGCCAACCGCAAAATTAAATTGAATTTTTTTGGAGATTTTACCGCCAAACCTTGTTAAATATTCGTTGGCAACGGCCAAAGCATAAGCAACTTGCTGCACAGTATTTGCGCCCGCATTTTGATAAATAGCGGCATTGACACCCAATATAAATGCAGCCGGATTTTTATGAATAATTGTTTCTAAAATTTTAAAATCATCATTTAATGATTTGTGCCAATTTCCGGTTCTTGCCAGTTTACCGATAATATCGATATTGTAAAATGCCGTTTCGTTTTTAAGCAACTCGGTAAGTTCATCAATAAATACTTCGGATAGAAATTCAAATTCAAAATGAAATTCTATCTTTTTATTCAGTAAGTTTTTAAATAATAATTCGGCATTAAATGGATTTTTTGCGATAAATTTTACCGAATCGGCACCTTTGTTTGTGGCGTCAATGGCTTTTAGGTTTGCTTCAACTTCTGAGGAAATAACTATTTTTTGGCAAATTTTAAAATCGTCTTTTGAAAGCGGAATATTTAATTTTTCAAATTCGTCTAAGTGGTAAAAAGGTTTGATGGTAATTCCTTCATTTGTTTTTGTGAGAAGGGTTTCGTTATAATCTGCTCCTTTTAAATCAGCCTGAATTTTTTGTTTCCAGGCAGCAGCCGAAACTGGCGGAAATTCTTGTGTAATAAAAATGCTCATAATAAAGGTATATGAAACAAAAATCGGAAATATTTTTAGAAGTTTGCCGGTATTTCTGCTTAATTTGCTAAATTATTATAGTTATTCTTCAGGAAGTGTATCATATTCAATGATGTAAATTTCCTCGTTTTCTTTTTTCATGTTATATTCTTCCCTTGCAAATTTTTCCAATTCCTCTCGGTCATTGTGTTTATTTATAAAATCTTTGTCCTGGTCGATTTGTGATTTGTAATAGTCTTTCTCAACATTAAGTTTGTCAATTTCTGTGTCAAATTCCCGCTGGTTTACCCAAGAATTTTCATCAAAAAACACCATCCAAACCACAAATATAGCAATGATTATTACATATCGGTTCGTAATAAATTTTACCGTGGGTTTGTTTTTAAGTTGCTTAAAAGTCATCAGCTAAAGTTTGTGGCTTATTACTGTTCTAACAATATCAATGGCTACCGTATTGTATCGGTCATTTGGAATAATAATATCAGCGTAATTTTTTGTGGGCTCTATAAACTGTTGGTGCATAGGCTTTAAGGTGGTTTGATAACGATCCAACACTTCAGTTATGTTTCGGCCACGTTCTTCAATATCGCGCTTTATACGTCTTATTAAACGTTCATCAGTATCTGCATGAACAAATATTTTTATATCAAATAAATCGCGTAATTCTTTACTGTTAAAAATTAAAATCCCTTCAACAATAATTACTTTTCTTGGGTGGGTAATTAACGAGTCTGCAGTGCGATTATGGGTAACAAAAGAATAAACAGGCTGTTCAATAATTTCACCATTTTTTAATTTCTTTAAATGGTCAATCAAAAGTTCAAAATCTATTGCATTTGGATGGTCGAAATTAATTTTTGTGCGCTTTTCATAAGACAAGTCGGCGGTTTTGTTGTAGTAGGAATCTTGAGAAATCACACAAACTTCATCCGTAGGCAATTCGTGTATAATTTGATTTACAACAGTCGTTTTTCCGCTACCTGTTCCTCCGGCTATTCCAATTAAGAGCATTTATTTGGCTTTTTTATGTTTTTCACAAATTTAATGAATATAAAATAGCAAAAACAGATTTAAATAATTTTTTGGATGATATTTTAAATTGTCAGTAATAGCGCTTGAATATTTAAATTTTTTTTTCGCTTAATTTGGTAAATTCTACTATTAAAAGTAAATTAATTCAACCAATGTTTTGGGCGTTCCCGCCTTATCGGCGGGCGGGCTTTCCACTGCAAACAAAGTTCACTGAACACCAATTCCAAATAATAAAAGGGTAAAGTGTTCCCTAACCGTGCGGTGAATGAATAATTAATTAGAACGTGCGGGATGATAATGGATAAATCTCGTACGGACAGGTCGTGACCTGTCCCTTAGATAGCGCGAGCTTCCAGCTCGTGACTCGCGAATTTAGGATTAACAAAAAAACATGAGCGTAATGCTCGCATTAGCAGAGCCGACAGAGGGGCTTCCCTCGACTGCGCCTGCCTGCCGGACAGGCTGGCTCGGGACAGGCTTCTCGCCATTAACCTTTTTACCAATCAATGAGCCGACATATTTTCTCTAACCCACTACCTGCTGATTACGATTCAGCTGCTCTACCAACTCAGCTATGTCTGCTTTGTTATGCTAATGTATAATGAC
>DAIQBF010000034.1:0-18674 GCA_036781305.1 Lutibacter sp. | reverse complement strand
ATATAGTACATGGCCAAATAGCCAAAAATATTTTTCAGCAAAAAAGTGCTGATGACAATCACAATCATAAATAGTAAGGCTTTCATTTCACCTTCCGTATTTACTTTGATGGTAATAAAGTAATTGATGGAATTTTCTATATAATCACCAAGTTTACTGATGCCTTCATAAGCGGGTTTCGTGGTGATGGGTTCGGCGGTTTTAAACAGCACTTTTAACATTGGCATCAGCGATACAAATGCCAAGGTGCCGAACAAAGCATAAAAAATATTGCTGATAATGTTTAAAACACCATATATTTTATAAGGTTTTGCATAAACCAATATTTGTCTGAAGTACTTCATTAATTTTTTATTGTTTTTACTTTTAATCCTATCCCCAGCCCTTTCCCAAGGAAAGGGAGTTTGATTTGATATTTGGGCGTGCCTTTCGTTTCAATCTTTTTTACTTCAACCGCTAACGCAAAGAGAATTACGATTTACGAATTTTTCTATTTCTTTTCAGTATGGACAGATCGCGACCTGCCCCTACATTATATTTTCTTTCAAAAAACACAGCCCTAACCCTCCCGCTGGAAAAGCGGGACAGGCTTCTCAAGAAGGAAATATTATGCTTTTTTTAGATGCTTTTTCTTTAACTTCTGTCTTTCGTCTTCCGTCTTCGGACTTCGGTCTTCCGTCTTCGGACTTCGGTCTTCCGTCTTCGGACTTCCGTCTTCCGTCTTCGGACTTCTGTCTTCGGACTTTTTTTAACCCAATTTCAGCGCTGCAATTATCCTTCGAATTTTGGCATCCAATTCGGCTTCCACCTTTTTTGCATTTTCAATGGCATCCAATTTTGCTTTCACGCTGAAATAGAATTTTATTTTAGGTTCTGTTCCGCTAGGTCTTGCCGCTACTTTTGTGCCGTCTTCTGTATGATAAATCAACACATTGGATTTGGGGATGTCAATATTTTCTATTTTTCCCGTCTGTAAATCTTTGCGTGTTGAAGCTTCATAATCAAAAAGATACGTCACTTTTGATCCGTCTATTTCCGTAAAAGGATTTTCACGCAACGCAACCATCATTTGTTTAATTTGGTCGGCGCCGTCCATCCCCTTTTTAACAATAGCGATTAAATGTTCCTTGTAAAAATGATTGTCGGCATAAATTTGCAGCAATTCTAGGTACATTGAGCTTCCGTTAAATTTTGCATTTGCGGCAATTTCACAAGCCAAAAGGGTAGCGGTAACCGCATCCTTATCGCGCACAAAATCGCCAATCATATAACCAAAACTTTCTTCGCCGCCACCAATAAAATCCTGCTTGCCTTCGGCGTCACGCACCATTTTGGCAATCCATTTAAATCCGGTCAATCCTACTTTGGTTTCAACGCCGTAACTGTCGGCAATTTCATTCACCAAATTGGTGGAAACAATAGTAGAGCCCACAAATTGCTTGCCGTTTAATTTACCTGCTTCCTTCCATTTCTTGATTAAAAAATCAGTCATTAAACACATGGTTTGGTTTCCGTTCAACAAGGTCATTTTTCCTTCCAGATTTCTCACTGCAATTCCCAATCGGTCACAATCGGGATCGGTTCCGATCACGATGTCTGCTTGGATTTTTTCAGCCAAATCGGTGGCCATTTTTAAGGCATCCGGCTCTTCTGGATTGGGAGATTTAACGGTTGGAAAATCGCCGTTTGGCACGCGTTGTTCTGCAACAAAATGAACATCGGTGTATCCGGCTTTTTCAAATGCTTGAGGCATCGCGGTAATGGAAGTTCCATGCAAAGAAGTGAAAACAATTTTTAGGTTATCTTTGCCTTTTGTGTTGAATGTGCCATTTTTTACGCTGGCATTTATAAAAGCTTCATCAACTTCTTTACCGATATATTCAATTAAATTTTCATTGGCTTTAAAGTTGATTTGCGAGAAATCTAAATTATTCACTTCAGAAATTATTTCAGCATCCTGTGGTGGAACTATTTGTCCGCCATCATTCCAATATACTTTATATCCGTTGTATTCGGGCGGATTGTGCGAAGCGGTCAATACAATTCCTGCGTCGCAACCTAAATGTCTAACGGCAAACGAAAGTACTGGGGTTGGCCTTAAATCTTCAAATAAATATACTTTAATGTTGTTTGCCGAAAAAACATCAGCCACAATTTTGGCGAATAATTTGCTGTTATGTCGGCAGTCATAAGCTATGACGGCTTTCAAGGGGTTGTTTGGAGAAGTTTTTTGAAGATAATTTGCCAATCCCTGTGTGGCTTTTCCAAGTGTGTATTTGTTGATTCTATTGGTTCCTGCGCCCATAATACCGCGCATTCCTCCGGTTCCAAATTCTAAATCTTGATAAAAATGCTCTATAAATTGCGTTGGATTTCCGGCAATTAATTGTTGCACCTCCTCTTGTGTTTTTTTATCAAAAGTATCGGTCAGCCAAAGTTGGGCTTTATGTAAGATTGTAGTCATGACGTAAGAATTTATTTGTGCAAAAATAGTTCAATTATGTTAAAAAAGATGCGCTGTTGATATGATCGGAAATCGTATAACGTTTCGTGTCCGATTTAGAGCGCAAAATAAGCTCGCCTAAAAAACCCGCCAAAAATAGTTGTGTTCCAATAACCATGGCCGCTATGGCCAAATAAAATTGGGGACGATCTGTAATTAACCGACCTGTCGGATTAAAGAACAGTTTATCGATTCCCAAATAAAGCGCGAAACAAAATCCGATGAAAAACGTAAGCGTTCCCAACAATCCGAACAAATGCATAGGTCTTTTGCCGAATTTCGATAAAAACCAAATGGTAATCAAATCCAGAAATCCGTTGATAAAGCGATCCATGCCAAATTTAGTGACACCATATTTTCTGGCTTGGTGCGCCACCACTTTTTCGGTTATCTTATTAAATCCCGCATTTTTGGCAAGCACGGGAATATAACGGTGCATTTCGCCATTCACATCAATATTTTTCACCACTTCATTTTTGTAGGCTTTCAAGCCGCAGTTAAAATCGTGCAATTTTAAGCCCGAAGTTTTACGTGCAGCCGCATTGAATAATTTTGAAGGAATATTTTTTCTGATCTTTGAATCGAAGCGCTTTTTTTTCCAGCCCGAAACCAAATCAAAATCTCCGCTTTTTATCAAATTATAGAGTTCCGGAATTTCATCCGGACTGTCTTGTAAATCGGCGTCCATCGTGATCACAACGTCTCCGGTAACTTGTTTAAATCCGGCATTTAACGCTTGGGATTTTCCGTAATTTTTTTGAAATCGGATGCCTTTTACATTTGGGTTTTTCTCCGACAACGATGAAATAACCTTCCAGGAATCATCCGTGCTGCCGTCATCAATAAAAAGCAATTCATAAGAATAACGATTGGATTGCATGACTTTTACAATCCAATCGTGTAATTCATTTAAGGATTCATCCTCATTAAGAAGTGGAATAACTATGGATATATCCATTTAAAGTACTGTTTTTATTAAATACTGGTGATTTCTTCATCGGATTTCTTCATAATCAATCCGCCAATCAGAGAAATAATGAATCCGGAAAACAGGCTTCCTATGATCACCATTGCTGAAGTCACTGTAGGCCCAGACATTTTTTTTGAGATTGCCATGGATGCTTCCAGTTGTTCGTCAGACATATTAGGAGAGATTTCCAGCATTTTTTTTTTTTTTTTTTCAAGCATTCTTGAGAAATATTCAGTCTTAATAAAATTAGTGAAAATTAAGGTGTAAAGTACCGCAATAACACCAGAAATTAGTGCAATGCCCAATCCGGTTTTTAATGCTTCACTTAGAGATAAATAGCCTCCATTTAATGCTTTAACTTGTTTAATTCCTAAAATAATGACAACAACGGTAACGAGGATGCTGATAACGCCTGTGGACCAATGCGGATCATATGTTTTTCCCATTGCATATAATACAACGCTGATTAAAATTGAGGCAAATCCTAGCATTAAACCGTAGTTTAACATGATTTGTTTTGGTGATGTTTCTTGGTTTTCCATGATAATTGATTGATTTTTGGTTGAACAAATATACTAAATACCCCATTACCATTTGCGGTTAAATGCCAACATTAATGGTTATTTTTCACTAAGTTATTAGTAAACACTTATTTAGATTAGTTACACTAAAAATATAAAATAATAGTGGTAAAATTAAAAAATGATTGTAAATTTGCCGCTGGGCAAGTCCTACACAACCAGCTCCCTTTGAACCCTCCAGGGCGGGAACGCAGCAAAGGTATTAGGTTGTAGCGGTGTGATGTAGGTCGCTTGCCCTTTTTCTTTTCTCTCCTATCCTAAAGAAAGGACTTTTTAATCTCAATAATTTACTTACTTTTGATTTCTTATTAGGGTTTCAGTTTTTAGCTGAATGCTGATTGGGATTGTATTTTTCGTATTCTATGATAAAAACAAAGTAAAAAACTAAAAAAATCAATTCAAACGAAATTTGCATTTAACCGCAAGGATACGCTAGGAAACAAACGCAAAGTGCGCAATTTTGTTTTGGTTAACATTTGATTACGTCATTTTCAAAATCGTAAACCTGCCTGTCGGCAGGCAGGTCAAAAATCAGTCATCCTGAGCGGAGCCGAAGGGCGTAAATCAATTTGCGTTAGGGATAGCAGCGGAAATCCTTTTTTGAGGCTTTTTGCCGATAAAAAAGATTGAAACGCATAGCCCGACCCTTGCGGTAACGCCCACCGAAAAGGCGGGCAGGCCCAATTATTTAATATTATAATTTTTTAATCTTTCAATCATTAATGTCTAAAGTCGTTTTAATTACAGGAGGTTCTTCAGGAATCGGAAAATCTGTCGGGGAATATTTGACACAAAAAGGATTCATCGTTTACGGAACAAGCAGAAATCCAGCTCTTGTCACAAATCATCTGTTTCGCTTAATTGCTTTGGACGTCAATAAAAAGGAAACCATTCTAAAAGCAATTGATGAAATAATTACTTCGGAAGGCCGCATCGATATTTTAATAAACAATGCAGGAATGGGCATTACCGGCGCCATTGAAGAAACGCCAACCGATGAAATGCGCAATGTTTTTGAAACCAATTTTTTCGGAACGATAGAAATGATGAAGGCGGTTTTGCCTCAAATGCGCAAACAGCAAAGTGGATTGATTATCAATGTGACGTCTATTGCAGGCTATATGGGTTTGCCGTTTAGGGGAATTTATTCGGCAACAAAAGGCGCTTTGGAAATTGTGACGGAGGCGATAAGAATGGAAGTTAAAGGTTTTGGCATTGAAGTGTGTAACGTAGCGCCGGGCGATTTTGCCACAAATATTGCCTCAGGAAGATTTCATACGCCGATTTTTGAAGATTCTCCTTACAAAGAAAATTATCAAAATAATCTGGATTTAATGGATGTTCACGTGGACAGCGGAAGCAATCCAATTGAAATGGCAGAAGCCATTTTTAAGATTATTAATACGCAAAAGCCTGAAATTCATTACAAAGTGGGCGATTTTATGCAAAAATTCTCCATTTTATTGAAAAGAATTTTACCGGATAAAGTTTATGAAAAGTTATTGATGAATCATTACAAAATAAAAAGCCCCCTAACCCCCAAAGGGGGAATTTAAAGTTGAAAAGCAGAGAGTTGGAACAGCTTGAGAGCTTTCAAGACAATTGATAATTTAGCGATTAAATGCGCCAACAAATCTGCAATTAAAAACTTATATTTGCACTTTAAAAATATAACCAAGAATTAATTATGAAATTTTTTATTGATACAGCGAACCTAGCGCAAATTAAAGAAGCACAAGCATTGGGTGTTTTGGATGGCGTAACCACAAATCCTTCCTTAATGGCTAAAGAAGGCATAACGGGAAAAGACAATATTTTGAAACACTACGTGGCAATTTGCAATATTGTGGATGGTGATGTGAGTGCCGAAGTGATTGCAACTGATTTTGAAGGAATGGTGAGAGAAGGGGAGGCGTTGGCCGATTTACATCCGCAAATTGTGGTTAAATTACCAATGATTGCTGACGGAATTAAAGCTTGTAAATACTTTACCGATAAAGGAATTAGTGTTAACATGACCTTGGTTTTTTCGGCCGGGCAAGCTTTGTTGGCCGCTAAAGCAGGTGCGACTTATGTATCTCCTTTTATTGGCAGGCTGGATGATATTTCTACTGATGGATTGAATCTTATTTCTGAAATCAGACTTATTTATGACAATTACGGTTATGAAACAGAAATTTTGGCAGCTTCAGTTCGTCATACCATGCACATTATCGATTGCGCAAAATTAGGCGCTGATGTGATGACCGGACCTTTATCGGCCATTATGGGATTGTTGAAACATCCATTGACTGACATAGGATTGGCCCAGTTTTTGGCAGATTATAAAAAAGGAAACTAATATTTTAGTTCGCAGTTGCAGTTTTCAGTTGGCAGTAAAAAAAGTTAAGTGTTCAAACAAAAACTGAAGACTGCAACTGAAAACTGCCAACTTATTTAAACCCGCTCTTTCAATTTCTTAATGGTATCTCGCAATTTTGCGGCAGCGATAAAGTCAAGCGCTTTGGCGGCTTCTTCCATGAGTTTGCGCTTTTCGCGAATGCTGTTTTCTAACTCAGCTTTCGTCATATAATCCATTTTTTCTTCTGCGGCAATGTTCGCTAAATTTTCAAAATTATAAGTTGAAGCCGTGTTTTGCCCCATAATATTTTCGATGCTCTTTATAATTTGGGTAGGCGTGATGTTATTTTCGGTATTGTAGGCTATTTGTTTTTCACGGCGACGGTTGGTTTCGTCGATGGTAAGTTGCATGCTGTTTGTTATTTTATCGGCATACATAATCGCAATTCCGTTGATGTTTCTTGCGGCACGGCCAATGGTTTGGGTTAAAGAGCGGTGAGAACGCAAAAAACCTTCTTTGTCAGCATCCAAAATGGCCACCAAAGAAACTTCCGGTAAATCGAGTCCTTCTCGTAAAAGATTCACGCCAATCAACACATCAAAAATACCCAAACGCAAATCTCGCATAATTTCAACACGTTCCAAAGTATCCACATCAGAATGAATGTAACGGCAGCGAATTTGTATTCTGCTTAAATATTTCGTCAATTCTTCAGCCATTCTTTTGGTTAAAGTGGTGACCAATGTTCGTTCCTCTTTTTCAACCCGCAACTGAATTTCTTCAATTAAATCATCTATTTGGTTGATGCTTGGGCGTACCTGGATTTCAGGATCCAGCAAACCTGTCGGACGAATAACCTGTTCCACAAAAACACCTTCCGTTTTTTGCAATTCATAATCGGCCGGTGTGGCGCTCACAAAAATCACCTGATTTTGAATTTTTTCAAACTCATCAAATTTCAAGGGTCTGTTATCCATCGCCGCAGGCAATCTGAAACCATATTCCACTAAATTTTCCTTGCGTGATCTGTCACCGCCGTACATGGCATGAACTTGCGGAATGGTGACATGACTTTCATCAATAACCATTAAATAATCTTCCGGAAAATAGTCGAGTAGACAGAAAGGACGTGTTCCGGGTTCCCTGCCGTCGAGATAACGGGAATAGTTTTCGATACCGCTGCAATAGCCCAATTCACGAATCATTTCCAAATCGAATTCCGTGCGTTCTTTTAGCCGTTTGGCTTCTAAATGTTTTCCAATTTCTTTGAAATATTCATATTGCTTCATTAAATCTTCCTGAATGGCGTGAATGGCATTTTGCAAAACATCGGGCGATGTCACAAATAAATTGGCCGGATAAATAGTGATTTGCCCAAATTTTTCCACCACCAGATTGTTGGTTACGTCAAAGCTTTCAATTTCTTCAATTTCATCGCCAAAAAAGTGAATTCTGAAGGCGTGTTCCCCATAAGAAGGATAAACGGTAATAGTGTCTCCCTTCACTTTAAAGGTTCCGCTGCTAATTTCTGCTTCGGTTCTGGAATACAAGCTCGCCACCAACAAATGCAAAAATTTGGTACGTGAAATGGCCTGCCCCACTTCAATATAAATGATATTTTTCTTGAATTCCACCGGATTCCCAATTCCGTAAATACACGAAACGGAAGCTACAATAATCACTTCTCTTCGTCCGGAAAGCAGGGCGGAAGAAGCGCTGATTCGCAACTTTTCAATATCCTCGTTGATGGACAAATCTTTTTCGATATAAGTCCCTGTGGTTGGAAGATAGGCTTCGGGCTGATAATAATCGTAATAGGAAACAAAATATTCCACTGAATTATTTGGAAAAAACTGTTTAAATTCTGAATAAAGTTGCGCCGCCAATGTTTTGTTATGCGCCAACACCAAGGTTGGTTTTTGAACTTCCTGAATTACGTTTGCAACGGTAAACGTTTTCCCGGAACCGGTAACGCCCAACAAAGTTTGGAATTTTTCATGGGAATTTAAGCCTTCAATAAGTTGTTTGATTGCTTCGGGCTGGTCGCCGGTAGGTTTAAAATTCGATTCTAACTTGAATAGCATTTTGCAAAAATAAGCTAATTTCCATAGTTTTTTAGTGCTGAAATATATTTAACGAATCTTTAATGCTTTTCAAATAACAATTTTTGGCAAAGATTGAGTAAGCAATAAGTAATTAAAATCACTCAGTGCTTAAATGTTTATCCTTAAAGAAAAACGATAAAAAAGGGAGACTATTTTAACTTTAGGAATTTTAGGCACTCCAAACTTTAGACACTAATCAGGAACAAAATAGATTTACCTTCTAATTAAACTAAAATGCCCTTTTTTAACCCTGATATTTCCTTGAAGGTCGACCAACTCAACTGAAAACCAATAATCCGTTGATGGCAATAGCTGGCCTTTGAACAAGCCATTCCACCCATCACTGTATAAATCAATCTCAGTAATCAGTTTTCCAAACCGATCAAAAATATAAACTTTTGAACTTTGGTAAAACTTTTCACTCACGCCCAACACATTCCAAGTATCATTATACCCGTCGTTATTTGGCGTAAAAAATTTTGGATAGCCAATTACAGAAACATCAATTTGGGCAATTCCGCAACTATTTTTATCCTGGACATAAATGGTGTGTATGCCCGGTAAAATGTTATCGAAATAGGGTTCATCCTGATAATTTCCAGAAGGATTATTTAAGGAAAATTCATAATCTCCAATGCCCAAATTGCTGGTGTTGATTGTGATGGAATTGTTTGCGGAATCGTCAACAACGGAAATGTCATTTTGCCTTATGGTTGCAATTACGGAGGGTTTCACCATGATGGATTTGGAAAATGATTCACATCCGTATTCAGAAGTTGCCATAACACTGTAATTTCCTGCTGCAGAAATTTCCAAAAACGGATTGCTGCCAATCACCGCGCCATTTTCATTGCGCCATTCATAGGTGTAATTCCCTTTTGCGTTGTTGGTTGAAATTGTAATCGGAGGCAAGTTTAAGCAATAAATAACGCTTTCATCCAAGTCAAAATCTGGCCTGGGTTCCACTAACAATTTTAAGTGCGGACCAAACCCGAAGCATTCCCCGTTATCTTCGCTTTCAACACGAACATAAATGGTTTGTTCAAAGGCTGTTTCATTTCTATAGGGTTGGTTTTGGTTGATTTCATTTTTTTCCAATTGCGCATCTGTTAAATTCCTATAATAAGAAACACTCAAATTTTGGCCGCCAGGAAATTGGGTTTTAATTTCAGTAGAATTATCAGATAAATTAAACAGTCTATAGCCATCAATTTCACCATCGTTGTCACAGGCACTTGCCGTTTTTAGATAGGTTGGAGGGAAGGACGTTGACGAAACCAATAAATTAACCTGAGCAACCCTAAAACAGCCATTCGGATTTTCTATTCTGGCAAAAACTGTTGATTGTGTTGCATTTGAAAATGGACGCCCTGTGATTGGATTTCCGCCAGAATTTGCTTCTGAATTGCTTAAATGATAAGTTACTGAAAGGGAATTATCGCCCAATGTTAAATACGTATTTGCTTCATTTAAGTTAAAATCAGTAAAACCATCAGCAAAGCCATCTTCATCACATTGCTTAAAAGTAAAAATTGAATTGATGGTTGGCAACGAAAACACTTCAACTTTAAATGATTTTGTAACCGCACAAACCGGATAGCTGTTGTTCACTATTTTAACATAAATAGTTTCCAGCCCGGCGATTGTATTTTGAAAAGAAGTCGGATTTGGCATTGGGTTGGCTAAAGCCACATCCTTAAAATAGGAAATGGTAAATTTTGAAGCCGATTGTCCATTTAAAATTTCAGGTTCTTTGCTTTTTAAATTAAACTTTTCAATACCATCGGTATCTGTACCCGATAAATTTGAATCGCACAAAGATAAATTTGAAATGGTTGCTGGCGGATTTGGCGATTCAAATACCTGAACGGTAAAACTTGCCATTTCATAGCAAATCGGATTTTGAATGTTTTGGATGCGGGCAAACAAAGTATCTGTGCCATAAGCTGATAAATTTGTGTATAAATTTGAAATTGGATTTGTGCCTTTAGCTGCATCTAACTGATTGGTGAAATAAACGACTTCAAATACTTTTGCACTTTGTGAGTTCAAAACTTCAACATCTCTTAAACCGTGTAAATCAAATGCAAAAAATCCATCGTTATTGTCGTCGCATTGCAAAATATTTGTCGGGTTTGTAATTGTTGGAGGCGTGTAAACTTCAAGTTTCACTTCTCCTTTATAGACAATTCTAAATCCGCAGTCATCAATATTTTCGACTTCCAGTTTGTAAATTCCGGCATCTGAAAAGGCCAGATTATTTAAAGTGAGTGAGGTTGAGGAAGTGGTTCCAATGGAAATTCCATTGAAAGTCCATTTATACGTTGAAGTCCCTGAAATATTTACGGGCGTTAATTGATAATTTTCACCCAGGCAACGTTTTGCTGTAGTATTGTTCAAATTTTGCGTTGTGATGCCATCCGTAATTTCAACGGGCAACAAAATTGATGCAATAAATGGCGGTAAACCTTGTGTTGAATTTCTGCCGTTTAATGAAATTGCAGCATGCCGGTAATTACACGCCAATCCATCATTTTCCGGATTATCGATAACGCCTAAAAAGGGAATCCCTGTGTTGTATGTTTTTGAGAGTGCCCTATAAATCTTTTGATCAGGAGCCAATTGCAATCCTCCTCTAAATAAACTTTGTGAATCAATTATTTTTCTCGAGGCAATGATGTCAGCAATTGCGGATGAACTTAAACTAAATTGGTATAAAGTTGAGAAATGATTTGAAGGGTTGTTATAGTCACTATAAACCTCACTATAAAAATCATTTGACGCACTCACATATAATTTTTGGCTGTTTGATGAAAATTCAACCCCATAAGGCTTATCTGTTGGCGCAGTTAATGGTAAGTTTCTTTGGTTGGTGACTTCGCCAGTTAGGTTATTAAAATCATATAATAAAAAGGAACCAGGAGTAGATCGACCATTAACAGTATTGGTCATATGTGCAACTGCAATTTTAGAGCCATCGGGAGAAATTTTTAAATAACCCCTTCTGTCTGTGGCAGAAAAAGACACCATTGATTTTTTAGGTATGGAAGACACCCCGGCACTGCTAACTTTATAGGCGTAAAATTCATTGACAGCGAACGATATAACCCAAAAAGTTTGACATTCGGAGCCTTTTACGGCTGCCACTTTTTCTGTCCATAATTCTGATTTACCTTTAGATAAGTCGATAGGGCCAGAAATAACATCGCCTAAGCCTGCAGCAGCACTCATATCAATGGTATAATAATTAAACCCAAACTCACCACCATCTATTTTTGCGCCAACTGTGAAGATATAATACATAGAAGTGCTTCCGGGTTTTGGAATTATCATGGCAGATTGTGTACTGGAAGCATTGCCTTTTAATCTGGTTCCATTAGGCATTGGAGTATGAAGTCTATTCCAAACGGTTGTGCCATCAGAATAAAAAAGCAGATTGCCATTTAGGTCTGAGAAAGTCGAACATCCTTCACGCGTATTTAGACTTCCTGTGATTGGAACAGGAGAGCCACTATTGAAATTTAAACCGGCATTTTCACCAAAAAACCAATTATTGGCTTCGCCTTGCGCTAAAATAGTTGAAGCACAAAAGAGAAGAAATATGGCAATAAAATTTCTCATTTGGCGAATTGGTTTTCTCATCCAAATATATGAAAAAATGAAAGTTAATTTTAGAAGTTAAATGTTATAAGAAGTTAAATATTAAATATTAAATATTAAAAGTTCAAAAAATCCATTTCTTTGCATTGTTAACCTTTTTTATGGTCAACGTTATTTAGGCATTGACAATTGACATAATGCAACTGAAAACTGACAACTGACAACTCATTTCCTTTTACAAATCTCTTTTTTTAAGCAAAACATAAGAAAAGTAGATAAAGATTGCAGTCCAAATGAGCACAATGATAATGTCTTTGGGCTGTACAGAAAAATCTTTCGACAAATCTTCACCAACTTGTTTCGCAACCGTTTTAACTGCGCTTAGACGTGTAAAAGGTTCCTTTATTAAATTGCTCATGGCTTCCAATGGAAAAAACTGCATCACATTGGTAACGTTTTCTTCAAATTTCCAGTACAGCATTCCTTTGGTAAAACTTTCAATCATAAACCAAACCAACATAGCGCCAACAGCAAAAGCGGATCTTTTTACCAAAATTCCCAAGAACAATCCGAAAGAGAAAAAAGCAACCAACTTCACAAAAAAGGCAAACAAATATTCCAGATCTGTGGTTACGATGGAAAATTCGTTAAAATCAGAATAGCTGTAACCGAGAATTAGGGAGACAACAAACACAAAGATGGTTGAAATTAAAGCAAGCAATATGACTGTGTAAAATTTGGAGAGCACAAATTCTTTTTTGCTCAATCCGTCAATCAAATTTTGTTTTAAGGTCTTGTTACTGTATTCATTGGCCATCATAGAAACGATTACAAGCAATAGGAAAAATTTAAAAATGGAAGCAATATAGGTGTTGAAATGCCAAATATAAGGGAAGTTAAAAATTCCCTGATCCGCCAAATGAAATTTAACCGGACCGATATCAAATTTTATGGCCGCAATTAATGCAATGGAAGTAAGTAAAATAAAATATATAAAAATTAAAACCCTGCTGGCCCTGCTGTATTTTAACTTGTGGATTTCTATGTTTAACAATCGTAACATGTTTTAATTTTTGTTGGTTAACGTTAAAAATTGTTGTTCTAAACTTGGTTTGCGCTTCACCAAATGCGACAATACAATGCCGTTTTGAAACAAATAATTGTTTATTTCTGAGGCTGAAACTGGCTTGTTTAAGGTGGCAATGAGTTTATCGTCTTCGGTTTTGATGGAGGCAATTCCTTCAAATTTACCAAGCAATTCCATTAATTTTTCAGAACCTGTTTCCACTTTAAGTTCAAAAAGTCCGTGAGATGCCACCATTTCATCAACGGTTCCAGAATATAATTTAACGCCTTCCCTGATAACCACCACATGGGAACACACTTTTTCAACTTCATCCAACAAATGCGATGCCAATAAAATAGTGGTTCCGTTTTGGGCAATTTCTTTAATGATAACCCTAATTTCGTGGATTCCTTGGGGATCCAGCCCATTGGTGGGTTCATCCAAAATCAATATTTCGGGATCATTCAATAAAGCTGAAGCAATGGCCAAACGCTGTTTCATTCCCAAAGAAAAGGTGGAAAATTTACTGTTTCTGCGTTCATATAAATTAACAACTTTAAGCTTTTCTTCTATTTTGGTAAAGGGAATTTCTTTTATCTTACAAACCAATTTTAAATTTTGAATGGCGGTCATATACGGATAAAAATTTGGCCGTTCAATAATGGCGCCCACTTTTTTTAAAGCTTGGTGTGTTGTTAAATTACCTTCAAACCAGCTAAAACTTCCCGAAGTTTTGTTCACGACATTTAAAATAATTCCCAGCGTGGTCGATTTTCCGCTGCCGTTCGGACCGAGAATGCCGTAAACATTGCCTTTTTTAATGTCAAAAGACAAATTATTTACCGCGTGAATGGCACCAAATTTTTTATGCAGGTTTTTTAAGGAGAGGATGGTTTCCAAATTTTTGTTGTTTAGTATAAATTTTAGACGTTTATTGGCTTAAATTGTTACGGCAATATACTAAATTTGAACTTTATCAAATATTTTTATGAAGGAAGAAAAATTAATGTCGAAAAAAAAGCCAAGTTATCCCATTAACGATCAGCTGTATGAATATTTAAATGAATACAATAGAAATATTAAAATTCCGATTTTTTATGACGATTTGCTTCGCTTTGCCGGCGGAATCTCCGTGTATGATAAAAATGGAGAGGATTCTTTGTGGATTAGGGTGTATTACTCTGAACACGAGCGAGATGAAATTGATTTAAGCCTGAAACGGATGTATATTATTTTGCATGGCGATGGTAGTGAAGATTCTGTTTCATTTTTAAATGTTGATGCCATAGACTATTGCACTTTTGGAAATTCAAAGCCTTTTAGGGTGAAGGTCAGAAATATTTTAAATGATAACCATACTTATATCTATATTAAAAAGGCAGATGCATCAAGGGTATATGGACTTGAGTTAGAGCACATTCTATCTCCCAATAACATTAATTTTTTGGTTTACAAAGATACGTTGATTGAGGAGCATGTATTGGGCATTCCCGGAGATAGCTTTATTGAGGACAACCTTAAATATGTATCGGCCAGCGGTAAAAAAAGACTTTCAAAGGAGTTTGTTAAATTTAACGAACGCTGCGTAATCCGTTTGTTGGGAGATATGCGTGCCTATAATTATGTGATTGTGGCTTCGTATGATTTTGATCAGGTTGAATATAGAATTCGTGCCATGGATTTTGACCAGCAAAGTTATGAGGGGAATCTAAAAGTCTATTTTCCACAATATTTTAAAGAAAATTATCCTTTTGTTAAAATGGTTGCCGAAAACCTTCAGAAAGAATCTGTGGAGCAATATAAAAAAGAAGAACGTTCTGCCATTGCGCGTAGATTTAGGGGCGCTCATACCCGAATAAACAGTTTGTTGGACTGTATGGTAAACGACTCTATTTCAACGCCTGAGAAAATTCAGCAGTTAAAAATGGATTTGGTGAAATATACCAACGATAAAAATTTCAAGAAATGCAAATCGATGGGAGAAATTTTAAAAGTGGGATTCGATTTTGTAATAAGAAATTATGAAAATGTGAACACCTATATTATCCGATAAAAGCCCCCTAACCCCCGAAGGGGGAATTAATGTTGGAATGGATAAAAAAGGGGATTGTTAAAAGTTTGGAGTGCATAGAATACCTAAGTTTGGAAAGTTAGCCATTATATAAGTGCCACAAGATTTTGTGTTTTTCTTTTTTCAACTCTAGGCACTTTAAGTACTTTTAAGTTTAGTTAATAGTTATCATAATCAAACTCATCCAAATTTTCAAAATCATTATCGTCTATGTTATCAAAATCATCAAATAAATCTTCAGCAATAAATTCTTTTTCGGGAGCTTTATCCGGCTTGTTTCCTATCGATAACATTATTTTTGGCAAGTCCTTTTCTTTGGTGGTCGTAATTTTGGACAATTCAACAAAAAAAGTCCACATAGAAAGAAAGTCATACACATAAATCAGATTATCCCCTTCTTTTTTTAAAGCATCCTTCAGCGAACAATTTTGCATGCACAACGCAGTGCCATCGTCAGACATGTCAAATAGCGGAATTTCTTCACCTTGTTCCCAATCTTCGTTTGTTCTGTAAAAAGAAGCCATTTCAAGTCCCTGAAACCCGAACGATTTTGCAATAATATAATGTAAATCTTCCAAATTAATGGTTTCATTAACAAGAATATCTCTAATTACATCTTTCTCAACATCTAACAGTACTCTAATTTTGTAGGCCATTTTATAAATTCATTAGAACACAAATGTACTATTTTAAGTTTTAATTCTTATTTTTACGTGCCGACAATTTTTAATAAAAGCAACAGAAATAATTTTATTAGGACTGGGATTTTAAAATTGGTCGATTTAATTTAATCTTTGAAAATGCAAGTACCCAATTGGAATATGAATCAAAAAAATAAAACATTACAGGAATTAAATGCACTATGCAAAAACACGTTGATGGAAACATTGCACATCACTTACACCGATTTTGGCGAGGATTATTTGGTTGCCAAAATGCCGGTAAACGCTTCGGTTTTTCAGCCTGACGGGATTTTAAATGGAGGTGCTACCATGGCTTTGGCGGAAAGTGTTGGAAGTCCGGCATCCATGTTGGTGATTGACAACGATAAATTTATGGTTCGGGGAATCTCCTTTTCTGCGAATCATTTGCGAAGCGCTAAAAGCGGAAATGTAACTGCAACGGCAACATTTATTCATAAAGGCAGAACCACTCATTTAATTGATATTAAGGTGGAAGATGATTTGGGGAAATTAATTTCGGCTTGCAGGCTTACCAATATTATCTTGCCAAAAAAATAGCATTACACTGAATTCTAATCATTTAATTAACAGCAATTGCGCAAAGAAATAGCGACATTTTTTAGTGAAATTGAAAATGTTTTCATTTCAAAAACGCCATTTGTGGTGTACAGAAAACCAGATGAATATTTGGTGACGGCTTTTGTGCAGCGAACCCAAGAATTGCATGAATTAAATTCTTTTGATGAAGCGGGTTTTGTATTTGCGCCGTTTGACCCAAAGGAGAAAACGGTGCTATTTCCCTTTAATGAATGTGATTCGTTCAGGTCAAGTATCCATGAGGTTGATTTATTGGAAATTGATAAAATATTTATTGAAAAGTCCCAGTTTACAAATCTTGACATACCTGCCTCTGTAGAAGAAAAACACATTTCTTTGGTGCAAAATGGCATCAATTTCATAAAAGATAAAAAGGCTAAAAAAATTGTTTTGTCTCGAAAAGAAACGCTGGAATGCAGCAATTTGAATGTATTGAATACCTTAAAAAAAATGTTGAAAGACTACAAAAACGCGTTTGTGTATTTATGGTTTCATCCAGCGGTGGGATTGTGGCTGGGCGCAACACCGGAAAGGCTACTCGCTGTTGAAAAGGGCAATTTTAAAACGATGGCTTTGGCAGGAACCCAAAAATATGATGGAACCTCGAATGTTGTTTGGCAAAATAAAGAAAAACAAGAACAGCAATATGTGACAGACTTTATGCTGAAAAATTTAAATAAATTTGTAGAATCATTGGAGTTTACAGCACCATTTACAGTTCGTGCCGGAAATTTGCTGCACTTAAGAACCGATATTTCCGGTAAATTGAAGTCTGATAATTCTTTGGAAAAACTCATCAATGCCCTGCATCCAACGCCCGCAGTTTGCGGATTGCCAAAAACCGTGGCCGCAACTTTTATTTTGCGGCATGAAGGTTATGAAAGAGCCTACTATTCTGGGTATTTGGGGGAGCTGAATAAGAATAATAATACCAGTTTATTTGTGAATTTACGCTGTATGCAACTGGAAAATAATTTGGCATCGATTTATGTTGGCGGCGGAATTACAGCAGACAGTATTCCCGAAAATGAATGGGAGGAAACCGTTTCGAAAACTGAGGTGATGAAAAAAGTGTTGTCATTAAAATAGACAATTGCTAAAAAGCCGAACGAAAAATTATCAAAGACATTTTATAAATCATTTATATCTTGACGTTTAAGGAGATAAAAACGTATATTTGTTATTAACCAGACGGAAGAGTATAGAAAAAATATAAGAGACTATTATGTTGAGAATCAATTATTTATCACATTTTTCCTGGTATGTTACCGTCTATTTAATAATAAGACAGAATATATGAAATTACCAAAGAATATGACACGAATTATTTTTATGCTACTTATCGGACTTTCAATAAGTTCCTGCGATCAAAAAAAGAAAATGAAAGCTGTAAATCCAATAAATATGGAAATCAGAGCCATTAACTTTAAACTAAATGACTCGCTTAAATCGGGCAGCTCTTATTTATCTGTTTATTCGCAAATCTATAGCCGATCAGAACACAGAACCCAAGACTTAACCGCTACAGTAAGTATGAGAAACACAAATATTGCTGACACAATTTATATCTTTAAAGCTGCCTATTTTGATACAAATGGCAACGAAATTAGGAATTATATAAAGAAACCAATATTTATTGGCCCTATGGAAACCGTGGAAATTGTGATTGATGAAATTGATAAAGAAGGCGGAACAGGTGCCAATTTCTTGTTTAAATGGAAAATTGCCGAAAATGCCAACGTACCATTTTTTGAAGCGGTAATGATTTCTACTTCAGGCCAACAAGGTTTGTCGTTCACAACGGAAGGAAGAACAATTAACTAAATTTTGGTTTGAATTTTTTTAAAATCTTTTTTGAAGGTTCACCATTCACAATACTAATAACAGAATAAGCTGAGGTTTTTGAAAGTTTAAAAGTTGAAAATCTCCTTAAAAAAGTAACGTACATTCATTAAAATACTAACATAACTTTGTTTAACTTTGCAAATTAATGTGAAGTGTACATGCAGCAATTTCCTAAAAATAAATTGGCGCAGCTAATTGTAAAAAGTTGCGAAAATCTCTCCTTAAATACCATCGTAATATCTCCTGGTTCAAGAAATGCAACACTGATTATAGGTTTTAATGAATCAAAAAAAAGTAAAACGCTATCGGAGG
>DAIQBF010000033.1:0-19073 GCA_036781305.1 Lutibacter sp. | reverse complement strand
TTTATGGGTTGATGATGAAATAGATCTTTTGAAACCACACATTCTTTTTTTGGAGAAAAAAGGGTATTCCGTTTCCTCTTCTAACAATGGTGCGGATGCCATTGATATGTGTGAAGAAAATAATTATGATATTGTTTTTTTAGACGAACATATGCCGGGTTTAAGCGGGTTAGAAACATTGAGCCAAATAAAAAGCAAACGCCCAAACCTGCCAATTGTGATGATTACCAAGAGTGAAGAAGAATACATCATGGAAGAAGCGATCGGCAATAAAATTGCTGATTATTTAATAAAACCTGTAAATCCAAACCAAATATTGTTGAGCTTAAAAAAGAATTTGGACCATTCTCGTTTGATTTCCGAAAAAACCACCTCCAATTATCAGCAGGAATTTAGAAAAATAGCGATGGATTTGGCGATGGTAAATTCTTATGAAGAATGGATTGATATTTATAAAAAACTGGTTTTTTGGGAGCTGGAACTCGAAAACATCAGCGATTCAGGAATGATTGAAATATTGGAAAGTCAAAAACAAGAGGCAAATTCGCTGTTTTTTAAATTCATAAAGAAAAATTATAAAGATTGGATTCAGGATGAAGATGCACCCATTATGTCTCATACTTTGTTCAAAAAAGTGATCCTTCCTGAAATCAACACCTCAAAAGGAACCTTATTGGTTGTGATTGATAATTTACGTTTCGACCAGTTTAAAATTATTGAAAAAACAATCACCAATTTTTACAAAAAACAGGATGAAGTTGCATTTTACAGCATTTTGCCAACTGCGACCCAATATGCCCGAAATTCCATTTTTTCAGGTTTAATGCCTTTGGAAATGGAAAAACAACATCCAGAGTATTGGAAAAATGATACGGAAGAAGGCGGTAAAAATTTATATGAAGAAGAATTTTTAGAGGCGCAATTAAAACGGCTCCGACAAAATATTAAATGGGGATTTTATAAAATAACCAACTTGAAAGCGGGAAAACAATTGGTTGAAAATTTTAATTCCATCAAAGAAAATAATTTAACGGTGATCGTTTACAATTTTGTTGATATGCTTTCACATTCGAAAACTGAAATGGAGGTTATTAAAGAATTGGCCAGTGATGACAAGGCATATAGATCTTTAACCAACAGTTGGTTTTTGAATTCGCCTTTGTTGGAAATAATTCAAAAAGCCCAAAATCTAGGATTAAAATTGATTATTACGACAGATCATGGCACCATTAATTCAAAAGTTCCTTCAAAAGTGATTGGCGATAAAAATATAAGCTCCAATTTACGCTATAAAACAGGAAGAAGTTTGTCTTATGAAGATAAAGATGTTTATGCCGTTAAAAACCCTAATGAAATTTTATTGCCTTCAATTTCAATAAATAGCGCTTTTATTTTTGCCAAAGAAGATCTCTTTTTTGCATACCCAAATAATTACAATCATTTTGTAAATTATTTTAAAAACACGTATCAGCACGGCGGAATTTCTTTAGAGGAAATGATCATTCCTTGTGCTATATTTGTGCCTAAATAAAGTAAAAATGTTAAAAGTTATATGTTAAAAGTTTTATTTTAAGACTAAATCAAGCTCCCTTTCTCCCGATAGCAATCGGGATGGAAAGGGCTGGGGATAGGAAAATAATTAAACAAATAAATATCATTGCGGATGATTAAAAATTACTCCTTAGAAGAATTACCCATAATTGCGAAAGAAATTATAAAAACCGCAAAGCACAAAGTGTTGCTTTTTTATGGAGAAATGGGAGTGGGTAAAACCACTTTAATTAAAGAAATTGTAAGACAGTTGGGCAGTTCAGACACAGTCAGCTCCCCTACTTTTTCCTTGGTTAATGAATATCATGCCGCTGATGGGGAAAAAGTGTATCATTTTGATTTTTATAGAATTAACAATGAAAATGAGGCATTCGACATTGGCGTTGAAGAATATTTTTACAGCGATTGCTGGTGCTTGGCAGAATGGCCGGAAAAAGTAAAAAATTTAGTACCTTTAAACTCAGTAATGATTACCATAACCACAAACAGCGATCAATTACGAACTATAGAACTTAGAAATAATGGGTAAAAAAATTACTTCGCCGTTTAGTCAGCAAGAGTTAATTCCGCAAGAAGAAACTTTAGAGATTATAAAAAGGAAAAGCGAACTTGTTATCGGAATTCCTAAAGAAACATATTATCAGGAAAAAAGGGTTTGTTTAACGCCTGATGCAGTTGCGGCTTTAACTACACAGGGACTTAAATTTGTGATTGAAACTGGAGCCGGCGAAGGCGCAAATTTTTCGGATAAGGAATATTCTGAAGCCGGTGCAAAAATTTCGTATGATGTAAAAGAAGCATTTGGCTGCCTTATGGTTTTAAAAGTTGAGCCGCCTTCTTTAGATGAAATTAAGTTAATTAATCCGCAAAGCATCCTTTTTTCAGCATTGCAATTAAAAACGCAGACAAAAAAATATTTTGAAGCGTTGGCAAGCAAACGCATTACAGCCATCGCTTTTGATTTTATAAGAGATGATCAAGGGGCATTTTCCATCGTGAAATCTTTGAGTGAAATTGCGGGGACAGCTTCCATATTAATTGCCGCTGAAATAATGAGTCACAACAGCAATGAGGGACATGGCTTACTATTTGGAAATATAGGAGGAGTGCCACCAACTGAAGTTGTGATTTTAGGTGCCGGAACCGTTAGTGAATTTGCAGCCCGATCGGCAATTGGTCTAGGTGCAAGCGTAAAGGTTTTTGACAATTCAATCACTAAATTACGAAGTTTACAGCATCGTTTGGGGCATCTTATTTACACTTCAACCATCCAGCCTAAAACATTGCAAAAAGCGTTGATGCGCTGTGATATTGCTATTGGAGCCGTTAGAGGTAAATTACGTTCCCCTATTTTGGTTACGGAAGAAATGGTGATGAAAATGAAAAATGGCGCCGTAATTATTGATGTCAGCATTGATTGTGGCGGTTGTTTTGAAACTTCTGAATTGACCACCCACAAAAAACCAACTTTTCAAAAACATGGGGTAATTCATTATTGTGTTCCCAATATTCCCTCTCGCTATTCAAGAACTGCCTCACTTTCAATAAGTAATAATTTTACGCCTTATTTATTGAATATTGCTGAAGAGGGCGGATTTGAAAATGCGGCGCGATTTGACAGAAGTTTGCAAAAAGGGATGTACTTTTACCACGGTATTTTAACCGATAAAACAGTGGCCGACTGGTTTAGTTTGCCATTTAGAGATATAAATTTATTGTTTTTATAAAATGACTGTTAAACAACGTTTGCCTTATTATTTAATTGGTTTATTTCTTGGCATTGTAATGGTATTCTTTTTTCTCGACAAAAAAAGTGCCGAATTTGATTATCTTCCTAATTCCAGAATATTAAAAAGTATTCGCAGAAAACCCCAAGTTTTCTCTTCGGAAGCTTTGCAAGTCCTAAATTCAAATAAAATAGATTCCTTAAAGGTATATCAAATTTTAAAAAATGGAAATGTCGATATTTGGAATAAAATTAAATTAGATTCTTGTTTTCAGTATAATATACAAGGCAGAGATAGTTTAAAAAACATCATGCTAACCGTAAAAAGATGTGATTCCATTGCTTTTATTGAAAAAATTACAGTTGATTAGCTATTTTTAAATAATAATTTTCTTTAATCTTTTTGATGCTTTTTATGGATTTCTCCATCCATTCTTGGTATTTTTCGTCTTTTTCTTGGGCTGTTAATTGCCAATTTATCTCAGAATTCTTGAGTTTTTCAGTCAGGTTTTGAAGAATGATTGCGGCAGCTACCGAAATATTCAAACTTTCGGTAAAACCGACCATCGGTATTTTTAAAAATCCGTCCGCATTGTCCAGCACATCTTTTGAAAGTCCCGCCTTCTCCACCCCAAAAAAGAAAGCTGCTTTTTGGCTAATGTCAAAATCCTGCAACAAACAAGAATCGTTATGTGGCGTTGTCGCAATAATTTTATACCCTTTTGATCGTAAATTTGCAATACAGTCTAAGGTATTGTTGCTGTCCTTTTCTTTATAAACAGAAAAATCCAACCATTTTTGGGCACCTTTGGCAATATGGTTTGAAGCATAAAATTTGTATTTAGTTTCAATGACATGAACATCCTGTAAGCCAAAAACATCACAACTTCTCACCACGGCGCTGGCATTTTGAGGCATAAAAATATCTTCGATGGCCACCGTAAAATGTCTCGTTCTATTTTCTAAAACTTCCTTAAATAAATTCCTTCTTTTTTCTGATACAAACTGCTCTAAATAGTCAATAAATTTATAATCTAGCATCTAAATATTGTGTTTTTTCAAAGATAAAATTTTACTTTTGAAAAACTAAAAGATATGAAAAAAATAGTTGTATTAACAGGTGCCGGCATCAGTGCAGAAAGTGGCCTTAATACCTTCCGGGATTCGAATGGTTTATGGGAAGGTCATGATGTTATGGAAGTTGCTTCTCCTATTGGCTGGCAAAAAAATAAGGAAAAAGTGTTGGATTTTTACAACAAACGAAGGGCTCAGTTATTTGAAGTTTTCCCAAATGAAGCGCATAAGGCACTGGCCGCATTAGAAAAGGAATATGAGGTAAACATTATCACGCAAAATGTTGACGATTTACATGAACGCGCAGGAAGTTCGAAAGTATTGCATTTACACGGTGAATTATTAAAAGTACGAAGCACCAGAAATCCCAACTTAATTTATGCGTGGAAAAAGGATCTGATTTTAGGTGATTTTTGCGAAGAAAATTCGCAGCTTAGGCCTCATATTGTTTGGTTTGGGGAAAATGTGCCCATGTTTGACAAAGCGCTGGAAATAACTTCAGAAGCTGATATTTTAATTATCGTTGGAACTTCTATGCAAGTTTATCCGGCAGCGCACTTAATTAATTGTGCAAAGTCAACCGTTTCTATTTATTTTATTGATCCAAAACCTACTATACAGCAGAATCTATATTCAAATTTGACTGTTTTAGCAGAAAAAGCTTCCCTTGGTGTCGTTAAGGTTGTTAACCAATTAATTGGTTGATTGCAGAAAACAATTCCCCTTTTGAAATTTGGCTACCCATTTCAATGAGTTCAAATAATTCCGAATTTCGTGGTTTTGTGTATTTTTTCTCCGCCTTAAAATACTCAAATTGTTCATCAAGCGGATTATTCAAGAACCATTTAAAGTTGGTTTCATTTAAAAAACTTTTATTTCCATCATTTAATTTGATGTAAATTCTAATAATTTCTTCTGAATTACATTTGAATAAATTAATGTGATTCTCTGAAATATGTTCTAGATATTCAGTTTTACTTAAAACATTTTCCCATACAACATCGCTAAATATATTTAATTCTTCTTCAGCCATTGAAGGTTTTTCCTCTTTTATTTCATTCCATTCTTTTGCATCAATTTGTTGCGTTGCCAAAAATTCAGCAAACTCTTTATGTAATTCCGAAAATTGTTCTTTGGTTAATTGCCTGTATTTCATCTGATATCTAAATAAAAAAACTGCTCAATTTGGGCGATACAAATATACTTATTTTAAAATTTAGAATGAATAACGCAATCCAAATTGCATTTGCCATCTTGAATGGAATGGTCTAAAATTAAAACCAATCGGAATGGCAAGAACAACCGGAACAATCGGATTAGTCAATTTTACTTGAAATCCATTTTGATACAATCAAGTAGTTAGATTAAATATTACAGCCATAAAAACTAGAAATCAAATAGACAGTTGTTGAAAAATGAGTTTTTAGAGCCGTCGAGCCAAAAACACAGTTAGATTAATCTGGTGGAAAATAATTTCCATAAAATCAATGGGGTTTGTTTTACAGAAAATTCAAAAAAAAACAATTTTTAGAACTTCCCATAAGTATAAAAAATACCTGAGGAATATTCGTTTTGTATTAAATAATTTTAGTGATAAAAAATCCGTTTTTTACACATTTTTAACATAACTTTACGTATAAATCAGTATAATTGCAAATGCTAAATAAAATATTATATACGGTGTTATTTTTATTTTCAATTCAGGGGTTTTCCCAAGAAATTAAAAAAATTGATACCGTAAAAAAGAGTCCACTCGTTATGGCTTTAAGAGGACAAGTAATAGACAATTCCAAAAAGGAGCCCCTAATTGGTGCGCATTTATTTAACCTGAACTCGGTAATTGGTACAATTTCTGATGAAAATGGGATGTTTGAACTTGCAACTACAGTAAATGACACCATTTATGTTTCTTATCTAGGTTATCAATCCATAAAAATAAAAATCACCAATGATTTGCTTAAGGGAAATGAATTGGTAATTGAATTGTATGAAAGAACGGAGCAAATGAATGAAATTGTAATTAATTCAAACAAACTTATTGGGGTTTTAGAGATTGACGCAAAAAATGTTCCTAAAGATAAATATTCCCGTATTCATATTAATGGCATGCCACAAACTTATGAAGTTGGTTCAAGGCAACGCAAAGAGTTTAATTCGCCTATTGATGCTATTTTTAGGCCGATTGATTATGTTTACAATAGGTTTGGAAAAAGTCCAAATCAGTTAAAAAAGCTTAAGAAATTGAAAGATGATGACAAGCTTCGCAATATGCTGGATACCAGTAACAGAGAATTGTTGATGGAATATTTAGGAATGACAGCTGAAGAGTTAAATGAATTGCTAAACGAATGCAACTACTCCGATTATTTTATAAAATCCGCCAATGATTTGCAGCTCATTGAAGCCGTTTTACTTTGTTATGAAAATCACAAAGCCATTAAAAAAGGAAGCACCATTAAGGAAAAGTAAAACCCTCCTAACTCCCAAAGGGAGGATTGAACGTAAAGAAAATGTATGGTATACATTTTTAGTGATAAGGCCAGCTGGCGCGTTGGGCTTTAAAAAAAGTTAAAAGTTTAAAGGCCAAAAATAAAAAACTATACGATTAAACAGTTAAACGTATAAACAAATACACCATTTTTATTTCGCAATTAATTCATCCAACAAATTCCTCATTTTATTGCTGTTCCAATCGGCCGAACCAGTTTTGGCAATTAAAATATTTCCACTTTTGTCAATTAAATAGGATGCCGGAATGCTGTTTGTTTCTGTAAAACTATTTGGGGGAGAGCCTGCCGAATTGTAAACTGGAAAGTCATAACCGTTTTTATTAAAAAATGCTTCAACTTTTCCCCAATCTTCATTGGTTACAAACACAAAAGCAACTTTATCTTTATAATCGTCGTATAATTTTTGAATCATTGGCATTTCTGCTCGGCAGGGCGGACACCAGGTTGCCCAAAAATTAACAAAAACAACTTTATTGTCAAGTTCCTTAAAATTGATGTTTTCGGCATTCAACCCTTTTAAATCCCAATCATAAGAACTCAGTTTTTCACTTTTTTCCACATCTTTAACAGAAGGCGCAAACGCAATCTGACGCATAAACCATTCTCTTGAGGGAGGATATAACAATACCGCTATTGCCAATACAAAAATAATGTTTGAGATTGACTTTTTATTTAGTTTAAAATTCATAAAACTCTATTTTAGAGGTTAGTGGCTTTATTTACGATTCCTTACACTTCAACATAAAAAAACCTCTGAAATTCAAAGGTTTTAATTATTAAAAATGTAATTAACCAATCATTTGGCTGTTACTTATTTAGTTTTCCTAATATTTCAGCCACTTTTTCGCCGATTTTTGCTGGAGATTCCACAACATAAATTCCATTTTCTTCTAGAATTTCCATTTTAGCTTGAGCTGTATCATCTTTACCGCCAACAATGGCGCCTGCATGACCCATAGTTCTTCCTTTTGGAGCAGTTTGACCGGCGATAAAACCAACTACTGGCTTTTTATTTCCGGTTGCTTTTACCCAACGGGCGGCTTCAGCTTCTAACTGACCTCCGATTTCACCAATCATTACAATAATTTCGGTTTCGGGATCATTCATTAACAATTCAACAGCTTCTTTAGTGGTAGTTCCAATAATCGGATCTCCTCCAATACCAATGGCCGTAGTAATTCCATAGCCTTTTTTCACCACCTGATCGGCAGCTTCATAAGTTAAAGTTCCCGATTTAGAAACAATGCCCACATTTCCTTTTTTGAAAATAAAACCTGGCATAATGCCAACTTTTGCTTCACCAGGCGTAATTACACCCGGGCAATTAGGACCAACCAATCTGCAATCTTTATTGTCAATATAAGCTTTTACTTTTACCATATCGGCAACAGGAATTCCTTCGGTAATACAAATAATTACTTTAATGCCTGCAGCAGCGGCTTCCATAATGGCATCAGCGGCAAATGCTGGTGGCACAAAAATTATTGAAGTGTCTGCTTTTACTTGGTCAACCGCTTCTTGTACTGTATTAAAAACCGGTTTGTTCAGGTGAGAGGTTCCTCCTTTACCGGGAGTTACGCCTCCAACAACATTCGTTCCATAATCTATCATTTGGGTTGCATGAAAAGTTCCTTCACTTCCCGTAAATCCCTGTACAATTATTTTTGAATCTTTATTGACTAAAACGCTCATTTAAGTTTATTTTTGAATTAAAGTATTTATCGTGTTACAAAAGTAATTTTTCTTAGCTTAAGATGGTTGAATTTATTACTTTTTTTGATTTTTTATTAACTGTTTTATTTCCGCTATTTCTTTCAATTTCTTTCTCGATTCCTCTACAGGTGTTCCGAAATAACTGATACCGCCTTTTAATGATTTTGTGACTCCAGTTTGTCCAAGCACAACAGCGCCTTCACCTATAGTAATACCGCTATTTGTTCCAACTTGTCCCCATAAAGTAACGTTGTTTTCAATAATAACACATCCTGCAATACCTGTTTGTGAAGCAATTAAACAATTTTCTCCAATTACAGTATCGTGGCCAACTTGAACCTGATTGTCTATTTTTGTGCCTTTCTTAATGGTTGTATTGGCTGAAACGCCTCTGTCAATTGTGCAAAGTGCACCTATATCAACATTGTCTTCTATAATTACGCTACCGCCCGAAACCAATTTATCATAACCCTCTATGCGTTTTTTATAATAAAAAGCATCAGCACCCAAAACAGTTCCTGCGTGAATGGTTACATTGTTGCCCAAAACACAATTGTCGTAAATGGCAACGTTGGGATGAATAAGGCAATTGTCACCAATTTTTACATTATTTCCAATAAATACATTTGGTTGAATAACTGTATTTTGGCCTATAATAGCCGATTTGGAAATTGATGAATTTACAGCCTTAAACGGATTAAAATGTTTGGTCAGTTTGTTAAAATCGGTAAATGGATCTTCTGAAATTAACAAAGCCTTTCCTTTAGGACATTCCACTTTTTTATTAATCAGAATAACGGAAGCTTTTGAGCGAAGCGCTTTGTCGTAATATTTTGGGTGATCAACAAAAACAATATCGCCTACTTCAACTACATGAATTTCATTAAAACCAGAAATCGGATAATCAGAAGGTCCCACAAAAGTGGCGTCAATAATATCCGCGATTTCCTTCAACGTGTATTTACGGGCTAATTTCATCTGTTTAAACTTTATTTTTTAGCGGTAACAGCTGCTGTTCGCCATTAATCATTTCTTTGTGTGTCAAAATTTGTAATGCTCGTTTCATAAAGCTATTCTTTAACGCGTTCTAAATAAGCTCCTTTTGCGGTATCTACCTTTATTTTATCGCCCTCATTAATAAACAAAGGAACATTAATTGTTGCGCCAGTTTCAACAGTTGCCGGTTTGGTGGCATTTGTTGCGGTATTGCCCTTGACGCCAGGTTCAGTGTGTGTAACTTCTAAAACCACGCTCATTGGCATATCAACAGACAATGGTAAATCATCTTCAGTATTGATAATAATGGTCACAATTTCACCCTCTTTTAAAAGATCTGGTGCGTCTAACGCATTTTTATGTAAGGTGATTTGATTGTAATCCTCCGTATTCATAAAATGAAATGAATCACCTTCAGGATATAGGAATTGAAATTTTTGGGTTTCCACTCTTATGTCTTCAATTTTTCTTCCTGCCGGAAAAGTATTGTCCAAAACCTTTCCAGAAGACAAACTTTTTAATTTCGTACGCACAAAAGCTGGTCCTTTTCCCGGTTTTACGTGTAAAAATTCAATTACTTTATAAATATCATTATTGTATCTAATACACAATCCGTTTCTAATATCTGATGTTGTGGCCATTTTTTTTATTGTTTATTTGTTTAACTGTTGAATCGTGTAATCGTATAGTTGTTTATTATTTTTGCCTTTTAATTTTTTTTAAAGCCCAGCGCGCCAGCTGGTATCTGCGCTCCACTGTCAACTTCCTGTATAACCTTTCATAATTCCTCTTTGAGAATTTTTTATGAAAAGTATAATTTGGTCTCTTTCCTTGGTCGCTTCCATTTCGGCTTCAATTTTTTCTAAAGCCTGCGTGGTATTGTAATTTTTCTGGTATAAGATTCTATAGATATCCTGAATTTCCCTGATTTTTTCTGTTACAAAACCTCTTCTTCGCAATCCTATAGAATTAATTCCAATATAAGATAGCGGCTCTTTTCCTGCTTTAGAATAGGGTGGAACATCCTTTCTTACCAAAGAACCTCCGGAAACCATAGAATGTTCCCCAATATGAATAAATTGATGCACCGCTACCAATCCGCTTAAAATTGCGTAATCGCCAATGGTTACATGTCCGGCAATGATAGAGCCATTTGCCAGGATACAATTATTGCCAATAATACAATCATGTGCCACATGAGTGGTTGCCATAATTAAACAATTGTCGCCTATTTTGGTATGGCCGAGTGCTTTTGTGCCTCTATTTACGGTTACACATTCTCTAATTGTGGTGTTATCACCAATAATCGCCAAGGAATCCTCTCCATCAAATTTTAAATCTTGTGGGATTGCGGAAATAACGGCTCCCGGAAAAATCCTGCAATTTTTGCCAATTCGGGCACCTTCCATAATGGTTACATTTGAACCAATCCAAGTTCCTGAACCAATAATGACATTGTTATGGATTGTGGTAAAAGGTTCAACAACAACATTGGTTGCAATTTTTGCCTGCGGGTGTATATATGCTAAAGGTTGATTCATTATTCTTTTGGTTTTCTAGCTATTTGTGCCATTAAAACTGCCTCTACAACAAGTTTGCCGTTTGCATAACCATAAGCTTGCATATGACAAATTCCTCTTCTTATAGGCGAAATTAATTCAGCGCTAAAAATTAAAGTATCTCCGGGCAACACTTTTTGTTTAAACTTAACATTGTCCATTTTCATAAAGTAGGTTAGGTAGTTCTCCGGATCAGGAACGGTGCTTAAAACCAATACGCCACCACATTGTGCCATGGCTTCCACTTGTAAAACGCCGGGCATTACAGGTGCTCCGGGAAAATGCCCAACAAAAAAAGATTCGTTCATCGTTACATTTTTCATCCCCACCACATGTTTGTCCGATAATTCCAGAATTCTGTCTATCAATAAAAAAGGAGGTCTGTGAGGAAGAATACTCATAATTTTATAAATATCCATTAACGGAGGCTGATTTAAATCGAATTTTGGAACACAATTACGTTTTTCCTGCTTAATAATTTTTTGAAGTTTTTTAGCAAAAACAGTATTTACCAAATGTCCAGGTTTATTTGCAATTACTTTTCCTCTAATTCTTGAGCCAACTAAGGCCAAATCACCAATCACATCCAACAATTTATGTCGGGCAGCTTCATTTGCCCAACGCAAAGTAAGATTGTCTAATATCCCGTTTGGTTTAACAGTAAGCGTTTCTTTGTTGAAAGCTTTTTTAAGTTTAGCCATTGTTTCGTCGGATATTTCTTTATCAACGTAAACAATTGCGTTGTTTAAATCTCCTCCTTTAATTAAATTATTGTCCAACAAAGTCTCTAATTCATGAAGAAAACTGAAAGTTCTGGCATCTGCTATTTCATTTTTAAATTCAGAAAGTGAGTTCAATGTTGCATTTTGGGTCCCTAAAACTTTGGTGCCAAAATCAACCATTGCGGTAATTTGGAAATTATCACAAGGCATTAAAATAATTTCGCTGCCTGTTTCTTCATCTCTATATGAAATGATTTCTCTAACGATATACTCCTCTCTTACAGCATCTTGCTCCTGAATTTCCGCTTTTTCCAGGGCTTCCACAAAATGTTTGGATGATCCGTCCATTATTGGAGGTTCGGAAGCATCGATTTCAATTATAATATTGTCGATATCTAAAGCAACAACTGCCGCCAAAACATGCTCAGAAGTATTCACAAAAACGCCATGTTTCTCGAGGTTTGTGCCTCTTTGCGTATTTATCACATATTCTGCACTTGCCTCAATATTCGGCTCTCCTTTTAAATCTTTTCTCACAAATACATAGCCATGGTTTATGGGTGCAGGCTTAAAAGTCAATGTAACTTTTAAGCCTGTATGCAAACCAACACCGGTAAGTATTACTTCCTTTTTGATTGTTTTTTGTTTATTGCTCATTTTTCCCTTTTAAAGCTTTAATATCTTTTTCTAATGTGTTTATAGTTGCGACCAATTCAGGTAATTTTTTAAAATATACATAAGATTTATTAAAATCGGAATACCCCATCGCGGGTGATCCTTGTATTATTTCATCATCTTTAATGTTTCTTCCTACCCCTGTCTGGGCCTGAATTTTTACATTATTTCCAATAATAATGTGCCCTACAATGCCAACTTGCCCGCCAATCATGCAATTTTCTCCAATTTTCGTGGAACCTGCTACTCCAGTTTGAGCGGCAATAACGGTGTTTTTACCAATTTCAACATTGTGCGCTATCTGAATTTGATTGTCCAATTTAACACCTTTTCTTATAGTTGTTGAACCTAATGTTGCCCTATCGATTGTTGTTGCTGCACCAATATCAACATTGTCTTCAATAATTACATTTCCTATTTGAGGTATTTTACTGAAGATTCCTTCCGCATTTGGCGTAAAACCAAATCCGTCTGAACCTAAAATTACACCGGCATGCAATGTGCAATTGGCACCGATTATTGTTTCTGAATAAATTTTAGAACCTGCGTGAATAATGGTGTTGTCCCCAATTTTTACATTCTCGCCAATATAAACATGGGGATAAATTTTTACATTATCTCCAACAAAAACATTGGCGCTTATATAGGAAAAGGCACCAAAATATAAATTAGTGCCTATAATTGCTGACTCATTGATGTAGGATGGGATTTCAATTCCGGATTTAGCTGCTTTTACTTCACCATAAAATTCCAGTAATGTTGAAAAAGCCTGATAGGCGTCATTTACTTTTATAAGTGTAGTTTCAAGTTCTTTTTCTGGGATAAAATCTTTATTCACAATCACTATGGAAGCTTTTGTTGAATATAAATAAGGTGTGTATTTTGGGTTTGACAGAAATGTGAGTGATCCATCCTCTCCTTCTTCTATTTTAGAAAGGCTAAATACTTCGACATTTTCATTTCCGAAGATTTCACCTTCTAAAATCTCTGCTATTTGAATTGCTGTAAATTTCATGTTCTGCAAAAGTAAAAAAAAAGTTCTACTCCACCTATTTCTTTATGTAGCAGATCAAGGCAAACACATTATAATTTGATTGATTTTTCCAAATATTGATTCTCCCACCTTGCTTTTAGTTGTTTTCCTTTGACACCAGCTTTGGTGGCTTTCTCATTTTTCAGTAGATTTAAAGCTATTTTTGTGAGTGTCGAAAAGTTTTGGACTCTCGTCTATTCTTCTATTTACTAAAAAATACCCATTAATTTACACATCTTAAAATACATATTAAACAGTTGATTATAAGGTTGATATGTAATTTTTGAAACTATTTGGCAAACACTAAATAATTTATTTTTAAATGATTGGAAGCGTTTTTAAAGTTTTAACCGGTGCGTTTACCCTGATTTTATTATAAGTAAATTTTTTGGGTGAAGAATTTATTATATTTTTGGACTCTAAAATTTTATCAAATGAAAAAAATAGTGCTCTTTCTTATCATCACTCTTTTTGTGATTAATCTTAATGCCCAAACATCCGAAGTTAAATTATACAATCCCAAGGCCGATGCCAAAACTGATATTCAAAACAGCATTACAAAAGCAAATGCTGAAGGAAAACATGTGCTGTTGCAAATTGGCGGAAACTGGTGTAGTTGGTGTGTTAAATTTAATAAAAAAGTAACTGAAAATGACACTTTAAAAAATGTATTAACAGAGAAATATATCACCTATCATCTTAATTATTCTAAAGAAAATTGGAATGAAGACCTATTGGCAAGTTTAGGCTATCCGCAACGATTTGGGTTTCCTGTGTTTGTGGTATTGGATGGTAAAGGAAATAGATTGCAAACTCAAAATAGTGTTTATTTAGAAGAAAATAAAGGTTATTCAACTGAAAAAGTACTGGAATTTTTTAATAATTGGTCTAAAACAGCCATAGATCCAAATAGTTATCCTTCTAAAGTTAGAAATTAAAGAAAATTAATTATAGCCAAACAATCTGTCTTACAGTTCTAACTTCTTAAAAATTGTTTAAAATAGCGTCACTTGACGCTATTTTTCATTTACGGAATCTTAAAATCTTACAATCAAAAATTCTTTTTTCTAAACCTATAATGTATGGGTTATTTAAATTTGGTCTGAAATTATGAACTGTAAATTACTCGTTTTCAGTGCATCTTTACGCTATTTAATTGTTAATTTCAGTAATAATTATTGTAACTTTAAATAATTTTAAATAGCTGTCGCATTAATTCTTTAAAAAAATAAATAACTAAAAAGCAACTATCATGGAAATGGGAAGTATTGAAATTAAAGAAAATGTTTTCAGAAAAATGGAAGACATCAAAAATACAACAGAAAGTCTGGTTGTAAAAATAGGCCATCTTCAAGTGGATTTATTTAACCACCCCAATAAGGAACTTGAAAAATTTCTGGACACCCTAAACAAAACTTTTTCAGAAAAGCATGTGCTAATTACTGAAGTTTGCAACAAACTTGACGAAGAAATTAATACTTTAAGGTTGTAAGAAACAATAAATTTCTGGATTCATAAGCCATAACAGACTTTGAACACTTATTTAAGCCATTTTGGGCTTTAATGAATTATTTCAATTTAACGGGTTCATAATCCAAATACCCCTTTTTACCGGGTGTATAAAATGTATCAGCATTCCATTTGGTTAGTGGAAGATTCTTTTCAAATCTTTCTGCCAAATCTGGGTTTGAAATAAATAATTTTCCGAATGCCACCAAATCAGCTTCGCCAAGTTCGATTACCTTGTTTGCTGTTTTTTGCGTAAATTCACCGTTAATCATTAAAGTTCCGTGATATAATGGCCTGAAATGTTTTGCGATTTTTTTTACGGCAAAAGGAATTTTGGAAACATCGGTAAACGGTTCAGACAAATGAACATAGGCCAATTGATAGTCATTTAGTTTTTTAATGATATAATCAAAAGTTGGAATGGTTTCTTCGTCAACCGTAATTCCGTGTAAATTGTGCATTGAAGGATTGAATCTCGCCCCAATTTTTTGCTCCGGAATTTCTTTTTTAACCGCATCCAAAACTTCAAAAAAGAATCGAGCCCTGTTTTCAATGCTTCCGCCATAAGCATCGGTTCTTTGGTTTGAACATTTATTAAAAAACTGGTGGAACAAATAACCGTTAGAAGAATGAATTTCCACCCCATCGAAGCCCGCTTCAACAGCATTTTTAGCCGCTTTCCTAAAATCGTTGATGGTAGTTTTAATGTCTTCCAGCGTCATCGCTTTTGGCGTTACCGTATCTTTAAATCCTTGTGGAGTATAAGATTTGCTGTTCGGATTGATAGCCGATGGTGCCAAAGGCAAGGCTCCGTGATGAAAATCTGGGTGCGAAACCCTGCCCACATGCCACAATTGAATAAAGATCTTCCCTCCTTCTTTGTGTACACTTTCTGTGACTTTTTTCCAGCCTTCCACTTGTGTTTTTGTATAAATTCCGGGTGTATTTACATAACCCACTGCCATTTCGGAAACTTGTGCGCCTTCGGTGATGATCAATCCAGCAGATGCCCGCTGTGCATAATAGGTCGCATGCAAAACTTCTGTAGGTTTAAATTCCGGATTGTCCGCTCTGCTTCTGGTCATTGGTGCCATCACAACCCTGTTTTTTAGGTCCAAACCGTTTTTTTTGTATGGTCGCAATAATGCTTGTTTATTTTCCATGGCTTAATATGAATAAAATTAGTTTAAAATAATTTCCAATATAAATGAAAATTAGGAGTAAATTTAATATTTTCATTCCCCAAAAACAACAATAACCATTTCTTTTAAATCTTAATGATTCAGTAACGTTTTAATATTATAAAAATTGATTGTTAAAATATTTTAGCATAAACAGCTTATGAATTACACTAATATTCTTTTTTTTTGAATTTATAATAATCAAAATAAAATTTACTGATGTCATTTAGTATCTGAAAAGAATTGACTATATTAGAATTAATAAAGTTTAATTTTGTGCATATTGGAATGTTGATAATAAACACTTTAAGCATTTAGGATTTGTTTTAATTATTTTTAAGAATTAATACAGCATAATTTACAGAACCATCGAAAATTAAAATAATCATGGTACAAATTATTAAAACACTGGTTCCCATCCCAACAAACAGGAAATTCTCTCTTCTTGAAATTCTTCTATGTACAGTGCTGATTTCCATTGTGCTCTACTTTGGCAAAACCTTGTTTATTCCGCTGAGTTTTTCATTGCTCATTAGCTTTATTCTTTATCCAATTTGCAAGTGGCTGGAAGAAAAAGGAGTCAATAAAATCGTCAGCATTTTCTTGGCAATTTCAACAATATTCATTTTATTGGGAGCCATTACTTTCCTGCTATTCAAGCAGTTTGAAGGATTTTTACAGGAATGGCAAACGCTCAGGGTAAAATTTTCAGAATCATTGGTTCAGCTAAATGCCTTCATAGGAGAACGATACGGCATAAAGACCGATGAATTGTTCGATCTGCCAAAAAACTTGGCTGAAGGCTCCAGCACCCAGATTTTTGGTTTTATGATAAATATGGCCTATTCAATTTCCCTGTCAGCTTTTTTCCTAATTATAATCCCTATTTTTTCGACACTTATACTTTACTATCGCCAGATGTTGGCAAATGTGTTGTACAAACTTTTTCCTTCAGAAAAAAAAGAGTCCATTCACGAGATCCTAACTGAAACAATTCATTCTTATTATAATTTTGTTAAGGGGATGTTGCTTGTATATTTAATTGTTGGTATTTTAAATAGTGTCGGATTGGCTATCATTGGTATTCCGCACCCAATTGCTTTCGGATTCATTGCTTCAATTCTAACCTTTGTTCCTTATGTCGGAATTATAATTTCTTCGCTTTTACCCATTGCAATTTCATGGATAACCTATGATTCTATGTGGTATCCGTTGGGAGTAATTATAGTTTTTACCATTGTTCAAATACTGGAAGCTAACATTATATTTCCTTTTGTTGTTGGTAATCGCTTAAAAATCAATACTCTTGTAATTATTATTGTAATAATCGCCGGCGGTATTTTGTGGGGAGCAGCTGGCATGATTTTATTCATTCCATTTATAAGCATCGTTAAATTAATTGCCGATCGTACTGAAAGTTTAAAAACATTGTCTTTACTGTTGGGAAGTGACAGCCCTCCCCATAAAAAACGCAATTGGGTTTTTAGAAAAAAATAAGGAATTGTTTAATTAAGGTTGCAAATAAAGTTTTAAATTTCGGCTTTCATTTTTTTTGTTTATTGATATTTTACCATACCGGTTATCAATTTTTAATAATTGTTTCGCCAATCAACTATTTAAACACGGGTTTCTTTGTAAGCTTTAATCCGTTTGGAAAACCTTGAATATAAAACTAATTTTTTCTTTGTATTGATAAAATAAACGCCTGTTAACAAAACAGAAGCTGCCATAACCGACTGTAAGGTAATTTGTTCCTCTAAAAAATACCAGCCAAGTATCATGGCAATAATGGGATTTACATAGGTTGAAGTGGCTACTTTTTCAGGTGATACCGTTCTTAATAAATAGTTAAATGCCGTGAATGCCACGATACTTCCAAATATAATTAACAATATCATTGACAATTGCACGGGTTGGCTCCAATCCGTTGGCGCAGTCCATTTCTCCGCAAACAATAAGCTCGCAAGCAAAAGCGTGAAACCCCCGGTAACCATTTGATAACCCGTATTGACAAAAAAGTTTGGAGAAAGGTCGGCTTTTGCCACAAATAAACTTCCATATACCCAACTTATAATACTAACAAAAATCATACTCATGCCTAAAATTGTCCCTTCTTGGTTGATGACCTGTTTTTGGCTCACCAAAAGAAACATACCAATCATTCCCAAAACAACACCAACAACTGACATTGTTTTTATTTTTCTACCTTCTAAAATTCGCATTAATAAAAGCACCACTAGCGGCTGCGCGGCTGATTCGAGTGCGGCAAAACCACTGTCAACATATTTAAGTGCCCAAACAATGATGCCATTTCCGAATGACAAAAAAAGAAAACCAGCTATAATACTGTTGATGAATTGCTTTCGAGTGATACTTAATTTAATCCCCATAAACTTTGCGATGATGAAAATTAAGATCCCAGCAGTTGTAAATCGAATAGAAGCCAGCATAAAAGGAGGCAATTCGGTAACCGCAATTTTATTTAAAAGATACGTTGATCCCCAAATTACATAAATAGAAAAAAACGCTAAAATGATGAGAAAAGTCGGACTTTTTAATTTGCCCATAACAAATTTTATTGATTTTCAAGGTGGTTTTTAAGACCACAATATTATGAAAAACAAATCGATTAATGATATATTAATTTTAAATGTCTCAAAAGATTCACATAGCTGATCTATGGATTAAACCCAAATACTGTAAGTTTTGAAGTTAAATAGCAATTTTAAAAAACCAAAAAATTACTTATGAAATAGAAGCCAGTTGCAATGTATCCACCCCAGCAACTACATTATCCAAATAAGCTCTGATTGAAGTATTGAGG